>NZ_AEAA01000122.1:0-26870 GCF_000179335.1 Peptoniphilus sp. oral taxon 836 str. F0141 | reverse complement strand
GATTTAATATTAATTGTAGCTGGTAAGGACCAAGTCGTTT
This sequence comes from Peptoniphilus sp. oral taxon 836 str. F0141, assembly GCF_000179335.1. NCBI lineage: Bacteria > Bacillati > Bacillota > Tissierellia > Tissierellales > Peptoniphilaceae > Peptoniphilus > Peptoniphilus sp. oral taxon 836. Next base: position 26,830 of record NZ_AEAA01000122.1, on the reverse strand, counting down.
ATGATTCTTTAGGTAATTTGAGAAATAAAATAGCTAGGGATTTAGATCTTATAGATAAAAATTCTTATGAAATGCTATGGATAACAGATTTCCCATTATTTGAATATGATGAAGATGAAAAAAGGTATGTAGCAAAACACCATCCCTTCACATCACCAAAAGATGAAGATCTTGATATAATTCTTTCTAATCCTGAAAAAGCTAGAGCTAAGGCCTATGATATAGTTATAAATGGAGATGAAATGGGCGGGGGTTCTATAAGAATTAATGACCAAGAAATTCAAAAGAAAATGTTTAAAGCACTTGGATTTACTGATGAAGATGCAAAAGAAAAGTTTGGATTTTTGCTTGAAGCGTTTAAATATGGAGCACCACCACACGGTGGCTTAGCTTATGGACTTGATAGACTTACAATGTTATTTACAGGTGCAGAAAATATCAGAGATGTCATTGCATTTCCTAAGACTCAATCTGCAACTTGTTTATTAACTGAAGCACCAACAGAATTAAGTGAAAAACAGCTTGAGGAAGTCCATATAAAAGTTATAGAATAAAAGGTGATTTAATGGAAAAACTTGGAATAGTTAAAAGTATTGTAGGTGGTTATATGTATGTTGAAGTATCTAGAGAAAGTCCTTGTGGGGTTTCTTGTGCATCTTGTCATGCAGCGTGTGCCGAAAGTAAAACAGAAATAGTTAAAGTTAACAATCTTATTGATGCTAAAGAGGGAGATGTAGTTGAAGTGCACATTAATTCCCGAAATGTTCTAGGTTATTTTCTATTAGTTTATGGATTACCGCTTTTGTTTTTATTTATAGGAACTTGTATTTCATATTATTTTCTTTCAAAAACTAATTTAAAAAACTATGATGTTTATTCATTTTTGATTGGTTTAGTCTTTATGCTTACGGCATATAAGTTTATTAGTCTTTATGATAAAAAACATATGTCAGTTAGAGATAATTATGTAAGTGCAAGAAAATATAGAGCATAGATAATATATGGAAAAAAATAAATATATTAAACCTCTTATATTTTTCTTTATGTTGACTTTATTAATTAACTTACTCACTGTTTTTATGAATAAGAGAGCTTATGATAAAGAGGATATTCTGAGGTCAAAAAAAGAAGAATATAATAAAAAAACTGAAGAGTTAAATAAAATTAAATATAATCTCAACACTGCTAAAGAAACTTATGATAACTTATCTGGTGAATTTCAAGAAAAATTTGGATACGATTATAATCTATCTCAAGAAGAAGAGTTAAGAAATTTTTCTATGTTAAAGAAAAATGAAAATAAAGATATTCTTGATAATTTAAGAAAGCTAGTTAAAAATTACCATAAATATTATGATGGTAGTATATATACAAATGAAATTTTTGATTCAACTATGAGTAATTTTACTTCATTATCTGAAGATATTAACTACGAACAGTATAAGGATATTGTAAATGATTTAAAAATCAATAAATTTATTGATGAAGCAAATGATGGTGCCATCTTTTATTTAAAAAATAAGAATGCTGATAAGAAGGATTTAAATTTATATTTATTTATATATGCCTATTATTCGTCAGCTCTTAAGTTTTTTTCTGAAAATGAAAATATACCTATATATGAATTATATGCTTCGGTAGTGAATTTAGAAAATTTATGTAAAAAAATGGAAGACCTTTCCTATAAATTAGGTGATCTGAATTCAGAAAATCTTGAATATTTGAAAAATAATATTTATGAATTAATGAAAACTTATTATGGGAATTTAGGCATCCTGAATTCATTGGAGTAATTATGAAAAGATCCTTAACTTATATTGTTAATATTTTTATTGTTTTAGTAAGTGGTTTTTTACTATATCTTTCCTATAACAATTTTGTAAATAATCCTAAATCTACTTTTTCTATGAATAAGCAAATTAAAGAAATTGATTTAAAAATAGACAAAATTGATTCTAACATTAATGACAATAAAGAGATTTTATCTAATAAGAATATTCAAATAGATAATTTAAAAACAGAATTAAATAATTTTAATGTAATAGCAAATAAGGATAAAATTGATGAACTTAAGACCAATATTAATTATCTAGATATTAAAAATGTTAATAGTAATTTATATTTAAATAATGTTGGCAATCTTACTCAAACTATAAGCCCATTGAATTCTTTGTTTATATCAAATAATTTAAATGATGAGCAAATAGTTAGTAATCTTAATTTTTTGCCAATATATTTGGAATATACTTTCAATAATAATCTAAATCGAAAGATTTCAAAACATAATACTAACATTTTAAAATACATTGGAGTTTTAAATTATTTAGATGAAGGTAGCAATTATCTTGTCAAAGCTAAACTTTTAAAAGATTATACTGATTTAAATAATATAAATAATGAAGCTTATGAAATTTTAGTTAGTGAGAGTAAATATTTAAACTTATTTAATGATCTAAGAATAATAAATTTTAATAATAAGGGTTCTAAATTTACACAAGGCTTAGAAGGGAAAATAAGAGAATTAAAAAATAATAAAGCTATTGAGGAACCTGATTTAAAAGATGTTGATCTTCTTGGAGTTTTTTCTTATGATATATTAAATACAAGTGCTAGTCATCTATTGTTTTTGAAGACTTCTGATTTGCAAAATGAGAGGATTTTAGAAGATGATAATGGCATAAAATTAATGTCTAATGTAAAAGATAATAAAGAATATAAAGTAAATTATTATGATTCAAAGGGGAATAGCTTTTATATTGATAATCAAGTAAGCCGATAATTATTTTGGACTATATCTTTATCAATTTTTTGTTAAAGATATGGTCTTTTTATTAGCAGGTTAACCTACCTTGTAAATTATTAATTAAAGGAGGGTTTATTATTTATTTTTATTAACTGTTTAGATAAAAATATGCTAAAATATCTAAAGTGAGGCGAAAATGAAAGAAAATTTAATTAATCTAAAATATAAAGACAAAGAAATTGTTTTAATACCAACTGCACATGTTTCAACAGAAAGTGTAAAGCTAGTTAAAGAAACAATAGAGGAATTTAATCCGGATTCTATTTGTGTAGAACTTGATAAGGATAGATATAAAAATATTACAAATCCAAAAGCTTGGAAAAATACCAATATAATTGATGTGATTAAAGATAAAAAAGTTACATTACTTATTGTTAATTTGGTTTTAAGTGCTTATCAAGCCAATATTGCTAAAAAATTAAACACAAGACCAGGTGCAGAAATGATGCAAGGTATAAAATCGGCTAATGAGTTGAACAAAAATTTAGTTCTGGCAGATAGAAATATTAAAACTACTTTTATGAGAATTTGGAGAAAAATGAAATTTAAAGAAAAGTGTAGATTCATTTTTTCTATGATTTTTGCAAAAGATGAAAGTGATGATATTTCTGAAGAGGATTTGGAAGAATTGATAAAAAGGGAAAATTTAGAAAATGTTGTAATTGATATGGGTAAGGAATATCCACAAATTGCTCAAGTTCTACTTCATGAAAGGGATAAGTATTTAGCATATAAAATAAAAAATGCTAAGGGCAAAAAGATTCTTGCAATATTAGGGGCTGCTCACAGTCTTGGAGTAGAGAAGGAAATTTTCAACGAATATGATATTAAAGAATTAGATGAAGTTCCACCAAAGACGACTTTTTCAAAAATTATTCCGTGGATAATTCCTATCGCTATTATATTACTTATAATTTATGGTTTTACAAAGAATATTAATACTGGAATTGATCAGATTAAATCCTGGTTTATCTATAATTCTGTTTTAGCAGCCTTATTTACAGCTATTTCATTGGGACATCCTTTGAGCATATTGACAGCTTTTATCGCTGCACCATTTACTTCATTAAACCCATTTTTAGCTTGTGGATGGTTTGCAGGCTTAGTTGAAGCCTCAATTAGAAAACCAACTGTTGAAGATGTAAATAATGTGCCAAAAGATATCTTTTCACTTAAGGGAATTTTATCTAATAAATTTTTAAAAGCACTATTAATTGTTATAGCAGCGAATTTAGGATCATCTATAGGGACCATTGTTGCAGGTACAAGCATAATAAAAAATATATTGGGAGCTTTATAAAGCTCCCTTATTTTTTAATTCTTTATATCTTCTATAAATCTTTTTTATAAACTTTGCTGCTGCCTGTGAAAAAACGATGCCCATTGATAATGCAGCCGCAACCAAAAGTGTCTGAATTAAATTTCTGTTCATTTGTTCATAATCATTTTCGATAAAGTAATACATAATATAGTACATACCAGCACCAGGAACTATTGGTATCAAACAAGGCAGTGAAAATAAAGTAGCAGGTTTTTTATAAAAATATGCACATATTTCAGCTGCAATACCTATGGCAAAAGAGGCGATAAAACCGCTTTTTAAATATGAGTGTGTATTTTTAAGATTATATTCGTAAAGAACCCACATTAAACCACTAACAATACAAGTTGTTACTATGGCTTTTTTAGGTACCTTATAGTACATTGTAAAGCCCAAGGTGGCAAAAGTTGCTAAAAAGAACTGTATTATATAATATTTCATATTATACCTCTCATAAGCTTAAGGCCAATACCAACGCCAATTGCTATGGCTAATGCGATAAAAACAGCCTTAACTAAGGTTATTGCTCCCGTTATAAATTCACCACTCATAATATCTCTTAAGGCATTTGTAATAGCAAGGCCAGGGACAATTAACATAATTACTCCTATTATTATTTTATCGAAATCTTTACCTAGTCCTAAATAAACTGATATTATAGCTAAAATAGACGTAAGCGCGGCCGAAACAACATTATTTATAAAAAATGAAAGCTTAAATTTTGAGAAATTCATAATGAAGTAAGATATAATTGCCCCTATAAAAAATGAAGATATAAATTCACTACTTTTTCCACCAAAAAGAGCTGTGAAGAAAGAAGTTGCTATAGCACCTGCCAAAACTTCTTTTCCTTTACTTTCTTTATAGTTTTCGATTTTTTTCAGATATTCATAAGCCTCATCTAAATTATAATTGTTTTTGACAAAGCTTCTAGAAAAAGCATTTATCATATCAATTTTTTTCATATTTGTATCAGATACTTTAATTTTCTTGAATATTGAAATATTCTCACCCTTATAAATAACAGATAAGAATATGGCAGTTGGTAGGGCATAACAATCTACATTATCAGGTGCATGTGTGCTTGAAACCATTCTTTCAACAGTATCTTCAGCTCTATAAGATTCTGCTCCATTAGAAATTAGTAAACTTCCTGCGTAAATAGCTAAATTCATTAAGTTTTTTACGCTCTGTTTGTCATTAATTTCATTTGTCATGTTTTAACCTCCTTTGCTATTATAACATTCACAATCACAATTGAGATTATTTTAACATAATTTTATTGACTTTTAAAAAGTAAATTGAATCTAATTAATCTCTTTGTTATAATAAATTCAAAGGGGTGATTACATGGAAATACCCGTAGTTTCAATTATAGGAAAGCCAAATGTTGGCAAGTCAACATTATTTAATAAAATATTGGGAAAGAAAATCTCCATCACAGAAGATACTCCTGGAGTAACAAGAGATAGAATTTATCAAACAGCTTCTTGGCTTGATTACTCTTTTTTACTTGTGGATACAGGCGGATTGGATCTTAAAGATGAAGATATTTTTATGTCAAGTATAAAAGCACAAGTCGATATTGCTGTTGAAACAAGTCAAGTAATTATTTTTTTAACTGATGGAATTGAGGGTGTAAGTCCAACAGATAGAGAAATTGCAAATTATTTAAGAAAATCTAATAAAAAAGTAATACTTGCAGTTAATAAATGTGATGCAAAAAAAACTAAAGAAAATATATATGACTTTTTTGAGTTAGGTCTTGGGGAACCCTATTTAGTAAGTTCTGAACAGGGTACTGGTCTAGGAGATCTATTAGATGAGGTAACAAAATCTATTGATAAATATGTTGCAGATAATGAGGATGATTTTATAAGAGTTTCAATAATAGGAAAACCAAACGTTGGTAAATCATCACTTTTTAATTATTTATCCAAGGAAGAAAGATCAATTGTAACAAATATAGCCGGTACAACAAGAGATGCTATAGATACTAAAATAAGTTATAAAGACAACGAATATATTTTTGTTGACACTGCAGGATTAAGAAAAAGAAAAAAGATTAAGGAAAGTGTTGAAAGATATTCTGTTATAAGGACATTAACAGCTATTGAAAGGTCCTCTGTTTGCCTTCTTTTAGTGGATGCTACTGAAGGAATATCTGAACAAGATTCAAAAATTGCTGGCTTTGCACATGATAACAATAAGGCAATGATTATTTGTGTCAATAAATGGGATGCTATAGAAAAAGATACCTACACAATGAAAAATTTTGAAGCAGATGTGAGAAGAGAACTTCCTTTTTTATCCTACGCACCAATTATTTTTATTTCTGCTATGAAAGGTACAAGAGTTGAAGAATTGTTAGGCTTGATTGAACTTGTTGATAATAATTATAATCATAGAATTCAAACAGGCGTATTAAATGATATATTAAATAGGTCTGTATTAAACAATCAACCTCCTTCTGATAAAGGTAGACGTGGAAAGCTATATTATGGCTCACAAGTTTCTGTAAGACCACCAAGATTTTTATTGTCCGTAAATGATTCAAAATTATTTCATTTTTCTTATATGAGATATTTGGAAAATCAAATAAGAGAAGCATTCTCTTTCACAGGAACACCAATAATCTTAGATTTAAAAAATCGTGGCGAAAAAGCATGAAATATGGATTGATTTTTCTCATCTCTTATCTGATAGGTAGTATATCTGGAAGCTTTATTATTGGGAAGTTATTTCTAGGAAAAGATGTTAGAAATGCAGGTTCTGGTAATGCAGGTACTACTAATGCTTTTAGAGTTTTAGGTGTAGGTGGAGGATTAGGAACTTTTTTTATAGATTTTTTAAAAGGTATAATTTTAGTTCTTATTATTAAAAAATTTTTTGGTCAAGAATTAATATTTTATGCGGTATTTTGCGGCATACTTGGTCATGATTTTCCCATATATATGAATTTTAAAGGTGGAAAGGGAATGGCAATGACTTTAGGGGCTTTTGCCGCAATTTCTGTCAAATTAACAATAATTCCATACCTAATTTGGCTATCTACAGTATTAATTACTAAATATGTTTCTTTAGGATCGATATTATTTTTTATAAGTTCGGTTATTTTCTATATTGTTTTTGGAAAATTTTCTAACTTATCAAATATTTTTGTTATATTAATTTGTCTTATGGGTATTTTTAGGCATAAGTCAAACATTGTTCGATTGTTCAATGGGAATGAAAATAAAATTGGAGGTAAGAAATGAATATTACAGTTGCTGGTGGTGGCTCTTGGGGGACGGCTATGGCAAGGCTTATTTCCAACAAGGGACACAAAGTAAGTTTTTATATTAGAAATATAGAAGTATGTAAAGATATAGAAAAAAATAAAGAAAATTCAAAATATTTACCTGGAGCAAAGTTTGAAAAAACTATCTCTATTTATAATAATTTTAAAGATTCTGTAAGAGATGCTGAAATTATAGTCTTAGCAGTACCTACTTCTGCCATTAGAAGCCTCTTAAGTTCATTGAAAAATTTTATTGATAAAGATGTAATAATTGTTAATTTATCAAAAGGTATAGAAGTTGATACTTTAGATAGAATTTCGCAAGTTTGTAAGGAAATTTTACCTGAAAATCCTTTTGTTGCCTTGTCGGGTCCGTCTCATGCAGAAGAAGTTGGCTTTGATATTCCTACGACTGTTGTAGCAGCTTCACTAGATTCTCATTATGCAAATATTATTCAAGAGGAATTTTCCACTGATACCTTTAGGATTTATACAAATACCGATTTAATTGGAGTTGAAATTGGTGGAGCTTTAAAAAATATTATTGCATTGGCTGCTGGAATTAGCGATGGTTTGGGATTTGGTGATAATACAAAAGCAGCTTTAATGACTAGAGGAATGTATGAAATGAGTAAAATGGGATTAGCCTTAGGGGCAAATCCACATACTTTTAATGGTCTTACTGGTATGGGAGATTTGATTGTAACTTGTACTTCTATGCACTCAAGAAATAGAAGAGCTGGAATTTTAATTGGTCAAGGTAAATCTATAGACCAAGCTATAAAAGAAGTTGGTCAAGTAGTGGAAGGTATAAAAACCACAAAATCTTGTTATGAACTTGCAAAAAAGTATCAAATAGAAATGCCGATAAGTCAAAGCTTGTATCAAGTCCTATATAATAATAAAGACCCAAAAGAAGCGGTAAATATTTTAATGACAAGAAAGAAAAAAGAAGAAATTGAGCAAATTTTTTTTGAATAATGTTAAAAAATACTCATTTATGTTATAATTATCTATTATTAGTAATACTTTAGGTGGTAGTTTTGAATAAAAAAAAAGTGAAAAATAAAAAAAGGTTGGTAAAAGGATACTAATTTTTATTGTACTTGTATTAATACTTGGTTTTTTTATAAAAATTATTAAAGGTAAAACCTACAAGTCATACAATACTGTATTTCCAACTTTAACCACTTATGAAAATGACATAGATACGACTTTTTATAATGTTTTAAATGAAAAAGTTTATAAAGCAGGCGGAGATGGAATTGCAATTTTTAATGCCAGCGAAGGTCAAAAGGTAGCTGTTGGCTATGAAATAGCAAGCATTAATCTTATGGAGGATGTTTCAAATTTAAGAGATGAGTTGCAAAAAGTTAAAGCTGCTTTAAAAAATAAAGATTCAAATGAAGAAGTTAGTGAAAAAGTTAATTTTGATAGAGATATACAAAAAGATATTTTAAATAAAAACTTCCAGGGGGCTACAGAAAAAATTAATGCCCTAGATATGGATGCTACTAATACATTTAGTATTTCTGATTTAAAAGAATATTTAGGTATGTCTAAGGAAAAACTATTAAGTAAAAGGGATTCTTTAGAGAAAGAGATTTCAAAATATAATATCTCTTATAGGGCTGAATTTACTGGGATAGTGTCTTATGAAATAGATGGACTTGAAGATTATTTTTCTCCAGATAAGTTTTCAAAATTCACATATGATTACTTGGATAAAAATTTTAAAGTAGAGAAAAATAATTTAAAATTGAAAGTAAAAAAAGACTATCCTATGTTTAAACTAATAGATAATTTTACTTATGAAGTGGTAGCTAAAATCCAAAAGGCATCTCTTATAAATAATTATAAAAAAGGAGATAATATTAAGATAAAAATTAATAATTTAGATATACTTAATGGGAAGGTATTAAATATTATCAGAAGTCAAAAGAATGCAACAATCTTAATATCATTAGATGACTCCATAGATAATATTTATAATAAGAGAATTCATGAAGGTAAAATCATTGTTGATAAAACAAGGGGCTATATTATACCAAAGTCTTGTCTTATACAGAGAAATAATTTAATGGGTATATATGTACAAGAAATAAAGGGACTTGTTAAATTTGTTCCAGTTGATATAATAAGAGAAGAGGCTGATAAAGTTTTTATTAACAGAGGAAACAAGCAATCATTAATAGAAGTCGCAGATAAGACTTATAAAACATTGACTATTAATGATGCTGTTGTTTTAAGTCCAAGAACAGTTGATGAATCTCGTATTTTAAATTGAGTCAGGAGGGCTTATGTCAGTTAAAGATAATCTGAAATTTGTTATGGAAGAAATAGAAAAGGCTAAAAGGCATTCTTTGACAAATGAAGATGTGAATTTAATAGCTGTAACTAAAAATCATGAAACTGATGTTATAAAAGAAGCCATTGATTTGGGGATAACAGATATTGGCGAAAATAGAGTACAAGAATTAAAATCAAAGATTGATGAACTCGGTCCAATTGTAAATTATCATATGATTGGCAATTTACAAACAAATAAAGTAAAATATATATATAATAGAGTATATATGATTCAATCCTTAGATACATTGAAGTTGGCTAAGGAAATTGATAAAAGAGCAGGCTCAGATGGTATTGAAGTTAATTGCCTTATACAGATTAATATAGGCAATGAGGAACAAAAAAGCGGAATAGCATATGAGGATACTCTTAAATTTATTTATAATTTAATGGATTTCAAGCATATATCCATAAGAGGACTTATGGCAATAGCTCCAAATACTGATGATAAACAATATTTGAGAAGACTCTTCAGAAAAATGTTTGAAATGAAAGAAAAAATCATTAAAGAAAATATATCTAGTGTCAGAATGGATTACTTATCAATGGGTATGAGTTCAGATTATCAAATAGCCATAGAAGAGGGCTCAAATATGGTAAGAATTGGCACAAAAATCTTTGGGAAAAGAATCTATTAATTAGGAGGATATTTATGGCAGAAAAAACAGTTGATAAGCTAAAGAGAATATTTGGGTTCGCAGATGACGAAGCTTATTATGATGATTATCAAGATGATTATCAAGAAGAACCAGAAACACATGAAGATAGAGCACCTATTGAAAGTACAAATTATAAACACTCTACTAAAACAAAGACATCTTCTACACTAGGGCTTGTAATTACAGTTCAAGAACCTTTATCTTATGATGAATCTCCTTTAATTGTTGATGATTTAAGACAAAGAAAAGCTATTGTTTTAAATTTTGAACAATTAGATACCGATGTAAAAAGACAAATATTTGACTTTGTTAATGGAGCTATCTATGCTTTAGATGGAAGTATTCAAAAAGTAAATAAAGACATCTTTATTTTAGCACCAAGTAATGTTGAAATTGATGGGTTAAAGGAAACTTTAAAGAACAATGGTATGTTTCCTTGGTAAAATTAAATAAGGAAAATCTTTTAAATAACATTAATAATTCAGATGATTTATATCAATTGAAAAAAGTTTTAGATAAAGCTTTTGTTGTACTTAAATCTTACATTGATAATTCAAGCGATTTTTTAAATCCACATGAATTGAGTTTAGCAAAAAGTATTTTAAACTCACTTGATATAGGTTATTCTTTTGATGGGGGATATGATGATTATGAATATGGAGTAGTTAATATGTATCCCTCATTTTTGCATGGACCAAAAAGTGAATCTATTTGTGCGATGAAGTTTCCCACTATTGTTGGGATCAAGCACAAAGATGTTTTAGGTTCGCTCATAGGTTTGGGAATAGATAGAAGAAAAATAGGTGATATTTTAATTGGAAAAGAATTCACTTATTTTTTTGTTAAAATTGAAATTAAGGATTTTATTCTTTATAATTTGGAAAAAATTTCTAATTATAATGTTAAGGTATGTTTGAAAGAATCAACAGATGTTTTACCAATAAAAGAATATTTTTATAAGGATATTGTTACATCGTCTTTGAGGCTTGATACATTTTTATCACAAGCACTAAATCTTTCTAGATCAAAAATTAATGATATTATTTCTAAAGACTTAGTGAAAGTAAATTTTACACCTGAAAATAAAGTATCATATAAATTAAAAGAATCAGATGTAATATCAGTTAAAAAATATGGTAGAATTATTTTTCATAAAATTCTTAAAACAACAAAAAAAGATAAGTATCTTTGTCAGATAAAAATACCAAAATAGCGGAGGAAGGATGTTTGTAGCGTTACTATCAATTATTTTTATAATGATTGACCAATTTTCAAAATTTTTAGTAGTAAAATATCTATATGATGGTTTGAATTTAACTATTATAGATAATTTTATGTGGTTTATATATACAGAAAATACTGGGGCTGCCTTTGGCATATTAAAAGATGCCAGAATTTTTTTCACAATAATTACTATAGTAAGTTTAATTTTAATTTTTATTTTTTTAATAAAATACTACGGTATAATGTCAACACTTGCTAAGTTAGCTAGTGCTTTGGTGATAGGCGGAATTATCGGAAACTTTATTGATAGAATCAGATTAGGGTATGTAGTTGATTTTATAAGCACTAATATTTTTGGATATTCCTTTGCAGTTTTCAATTTTGCTGATGCTTTTATTGTTTGTGGATGTATTTTGGCTTTTCTATATAGTATTTATTACGAAAGAAAGGGTAATTAATGGACACTTTTAAAGTTGACAAGGAAAATTTTGGGCAAAGACTTGACGTATATTTAGCAAAACTTGTTGACCTTTCACGTTCACAAATTAAAAATTTGATTGATAATGAAAAAGTCCTTGTAAATAATAAAAATGTTAAGGCGGGTTATAAACTTTCTGAGGATGATGTAATAAGCCTTGAGTATCCAAAAGATAGTAAACCTTTTGCCGAAAAAATTGATTTTAATGTTATTTATGAAGATGATTATATTGCTGTAATTTCTAAGCCTCAGGATTTAGTAGTTCATATAGGGGCAGGAAATAGTAGTGGCACGCTTGTTAATGGACTTTTATATAAATTTAAAAACCAACTTTCAAATTTGGACCCTTTAAGGCCTGGAATTGTACACAGACTTGATAAAAACACCTCAGGGTTAATGATAATAGCAAAAAACAATCAGGCTCATATAAATTTAGTAGACCAATTTAAAAATTCACAAATTAAAAAATATTATTTAGCTATTGTTCATGGTAAAACCCCAGAAAGTGGAATTATAGAAGAGCCGATAGGTAGAAACCCAAATGATAGAAAGAAGATGGCAGTAGTTTATAAAAATTCAAAACAAGCCATTACCAAATATAAAAAACTTAAGGAATTTCAAGAGTATTCCCTTTTAAATATAAATCTTTTAACAGGAAGAACCCATCAAATAAGAGTTCATATGGCATATATTGGTTATCCTGTTCTTGGTGATATTATTTATGGGAGAAAAAATAGCTTTAAGATTGATAAACAGATGTTACATTCATATAAGCTAATTTTTAATCATCCTATTACAAATCAAAAAATGGAATTTAAAGACGAATTTCCTATCAGATTTAAAAAATTTATTGATAAAATCAAATAAATTATTTATTTTATATATCTTTGATCTTTCTCTAATAAAAAATTTCATTTTATAATAAATAACAATAGCTTAATAAGTTTTATTTAATAATAAAAAGGTCTTAATGTTTGAACATATTAAGACCTTTACTTTTAATTAAAAACTTTATTACTATTTATAATCTTCACTTAATTGAATTAACTTCCATTTTCCGTTTTCATATAAAGCACAGGACGGACTTCCATCTTTCGGTAAAGAAGTTGAACCAGGATTTACTATTACTAGTCCCTTATCCTCTTTTAGCATTTTAATATGACTATGACCGAATAAAAGCACATTCGGCCCTAATTTTCTTGCTCTTTCTATTCTTTCTTCTAAAGATTCTTCATATCCATGAACGGCATAAATCTTTAATTTTCCCAAATTAAAAAATCTTTCTTTTTTGCTTATATCTTTACCAGTATACATGCAATCAACGTCGCTATCACAGTTACCCTTAATATAAGTAATTTCTTTATCCCTTAAAAAAATTCCTAATTCTTGTGGATTGTATGATTTAAACAAAGGATTTCTTGGACCATGATAAAGTACATCACCTAAATGAATATACAAATCACATTTTCCTAAAGCATCCAAAGCTTTTTTAGTTTGTACCAAGGACCCATGCGTGTCTGATAATACCCCAATTTTCATTTAACTATCCTTTTTTGTAAAAATTTTAAGCATGAGCTTTGTGCAAAGATAAAATAATATTAATACAAGAAAAACTCCACCTAATCCTAGAAAGGCAACTTCAAATCCTTGTTTCATTAAATCCATATACATTTAATCACCTCATTATCATTGGAACAAGTGCTAAAATCATGGAGCCAGCAACAACAGATCCTAATTGACCAGCAACATTTGCACTCATTGCTTGCATAAGAATAAAGTTTGTGGGGTCTTCTTTTGTAGCGAGTTGCTGAACAACTCTACCAGACATTGGAAAAGCAGAAATACCAGCTGCACCAATCATAGGATTAATCTTATGTTTTAAAAATAAATTAAGAATTTTTGCAAAAATAACTCCTCCGGCAGTATCGAATATAAATGCAACAAGTCCCATTGCCATTATCATTAAAGTGTTTATATTTAAAAAGGCTTCAGCTTTCATAGTTCCACCAATAGTTATGCCTAATAAAATAGTTACTAAATTTGCTAGTCCATCTTGGGCAAAAAGTGAAAGTCTTTCTAAAACACCACAGACTCTAATTAAATTACCAAACATTAAAGCACCTATCAAAGCTACAGACATTGGAGCTAAAACTCCTGCAATTATTGTTATAAAAATTGGAAATAAAATTTCTACAATTTTTGGAACTTCAACACTTGTGTACTTCATTCTAATTTTTCTTTCATTTTTTGTAGTCAATAGTTTGATAACAGGTGGTTGAATAATTGGTACCAAAGACATATAAGAATATGCAGCAACAGAAATGGGAGCTAAATAATTTTGAGCAAAAGTTTTTGCTACATAAATTGAAGTAGGTCCATCAGCGGCTCCAATAATACCAATTGATGCTGCTTCTGGTAAAGTGAATCTACCTGTAGATAAGGCAAAAAGCATAGTTGCAAAAATACCAAATTGAGCGGCAGCTCCAAAAAATAACATAAATGGACTTGAGATTAAAGGTTTAAAATCTATCATAGCTCCAACGGCGATAAAAATTAAGACAGGAAAAAGTTCAGTTGCAATTCCCATATTATATAATATTGTCAAAAAACCTTCATCACCAATTGCTGATGAAAAGGGTATATTGCAAATTATTGCACCAAAACCGATGGGTAATAATAAGGAAGGCTCATATTCTTTACCTATAGCTAAATAAATTAATAACCCTCCAATAATAAACATAATTATCTGATTTACTTGTAAATTAATTATACCTTGTAATAATATTTCCATAATACCTCCTAACGATTAATTATATCTATAATTGAATTTTTTCTCAAGATAATATTATTTTTTTGAAATTATGATATTATCAAAGTAATTTTAAAGATTTAAATAGCACCTATATATAGATAATCTATTTAAATTCTATTTAAACATATTTTATAATGTTAATTTCTTTAAATAAGTATTTATCTTTTAAATTTACATCTTAATTTTTTTATTTACTAGAAATGATGATTATAAAGAATTATTCAATTAAATATATATTTAGTAATTTTAGGAAAAATTTGCTATAATTTAATAAAAATGTTATCCTATTCATTTTATTGTAAAGGAGTGATTTAATGAAAAAGAATAGAGATTTGACAAAATTTAGAACTCCGCATACATATGCAATTATCTTTTGTGTAGTTATTTTTTCATGGATTCTGACTTTTTTAGTTCCAGCAGGAAAGTTTTCTACTCACGATATTGAGTACATAGATGCAAATGGTGATACAAAAACCAAAACTGTATTAATTGAAGGTACTTTTAGATATTCATATCCCTTAAATGATGAATTTATAAAGAGTAAATTGCCAGAACTTTTAAATGATAATGTAAAAGTACAAGAGTTGGGAATTGATTCCCAAAAAGCTGGCGAACTTATTGGCAAAGATGAACTTGATATTGATGCACTTTCTGAAGCAGGTATAACTGATGATGTTTTATATTCTATTTATGGAGATAAAATATACGATACAAGTTCTAAGCTTCATAAAACTGCAAAATTATGGGGAACTGAAGATTTTGGCGGTTTTGGTGTTTTAAATTATGTGTTTGAAGGTTTAGTTTCAGGAGATAAATATGGTACCGCAGTTGGTGTTGCTGCACTTATACTTGTTGTGGGTGGAGCATTCGGTATTATAATGAAAACTGGTGCAGTAGATGCGGGAATCTATGCTTTTATATCTAAGGCTAAAGGCTTTGAAAGAATGGCTATACCAATGTTTTTTATACTTTTTTCATTAGGTGGAGCAACTTTTGGTATGGCAGAAGAAGTTATACCATTTTCTATGATTATGGTTCCTTTCGTTATAGCTTTAGGTTATGACTCAATAGTTGCTGTAACTGTTACTTATGTAGCTAGTCAAGTAGGTAATGCTGTTTCATGGATGAGTCCCTTTTCTGTTGCCATAGCTCAAGGTATAGCTGGAGTTCCTGTATTATCTGGGGCGAGATTTCGTTTGGTTATGTGGTTTGTAACAACAATATTAGCGGCTGCTTATACAATGAGATATGCAGAAAAGATTAGAAAAAATCCTAGTCTTTCTCCAATGCATGAAAAAGATGCACATTTTAGAATTTCCAATGAAAATTTGAGTGAAGAAGAAAAGGAATTTAAATTAGGACATAAGTTAATATTATTAGAACTTCTGTTAGGGCTTATATGGATAATTTGGGGTGTTACTTCAAAAGGCTATTATATACCTGAAATAGCTTCACAATTTTTTGTTATGGGACTTGTAGCTGGATTTATTGCTATTATTTTTAAGTTAAATGATATGACTATAAATTCAATGGCTCAGGCTTTTCAAAATGGAGTAGCTGATTTAGCAGGAACTGCTATGGTTGTAGGTATGGCTAAAGGAATCTTATTAATTTTGGGTGGTTCAGATGCAAATATTCCTTCAACTTTGAATACTATATTATATAATGTCGGAAATCTATTAAATGGAGTTCCAAAAACTATAGCAGCTATTGGAATGTATATTTTCCAAAGTCTATTTAACCTTGTTGTTACATCTAATTCAGGACAAGCAGCTTTGACAATGCCAATCATGGCACCTTTAGCTGATATAGTCGGTATTTCTAGACAAGTTGCAGTATTATGCTATCAATTGGGAGCAGGATTTGTTGATGCATTTACACCAGTAAGCGCAAGTTTAATAGGAGTTTTAGGAGTTGCTGGCATTGATTGGGGTAAATGGTTTAAGTTTCAAGTTAAGATGCAAGGATTTTTCATGATTATAGGAATCACGTTCATATGTATAGCAATGGCTATAGGATTTCAATAAGGTGATAAAATGTTTAAAATAATAAGAAATGCTACCGTATATAATCCTGATAAATTGGGAAAAAAAGATGTTTTAATTGTTAATGATAAGATAATAGCCATTGATGATAAAATTGAAATTTCTTCTAATGGTAAATTTGATGTTGAAGAAATTAATTGTAAAGGTAAAATTCTTGTTCCAGGATTTATTGATGGTCACGTTCATATACTTGGCGGAGGAGGAGAGGGAGGTTTTTCTAACAGAACTCCTGAAGCTACACTAAGTATATTAACAAAAGCTGGGGTTACAACAGTAGTTGGCGTATTAGGAACAGATGGTGTTGGAAGAGATATGAATGCTCTTTTATCCAAAGCAAGAGCATTAGAAGAGGAAGGAATAACTACATTTGTTTTTGATGGTAACTATAGACTTCCCATAAAAACTTTAACTGAAAATTTAATTAATGACATTATGGCTATTGATAAAATAATTGGGATAGGTGAAATTGCTTTATCAGACCATAGGTCATCTCAACCAAGTTTTGATGAGTTTGTAAAGACTGTTGCAGACACAAGAGTCGGAGGCATTCTTTCTGGTAAAGCAGGCATAATTAATGTTCATTTAGGTGATGGTAAAAGATGCTTGGATCTAATAAATGAAGTTGTGGAAAAGACTGAAATACCAATAAGTCAATTTTGGCCAACTCATATAAATAGAAATGCATATTTATTTGAGGAAGGTATTAAATTTGCAAAAAAAGGTGGAATAATTGATTTTACAGGTAATTCAGACCCTGATTTATGGGAAAAGTTATATGGTGAAGTGAAAGTTTCAAAAGCAATAAAAAGAGTTTTTGAAGAAGGAATAAGTGAAGATAATTTCACCTTAACTTCAGATGGGCAAGGTTCTTTTCCTATGTTTGATAATAAGGGTAATTATAAGGGAATTGGAATTGGAACATCTTCATGCTTACTTGAATCAATAAAAGCGTGCGTTTTTGAAGAAAATATTCCTTTAGAAAAAGCTATTAGAGCTATAACTGTAAATCCTGCAAATATTTTAAAATTAAAAAATAAAGGCAAGATTGAAAAAAATTATGATGCTGATTTATGCTTGTTAGATGAGAAAACTTTGGATATTGATATGGTTATTGCCAAGGGTAAAATTATGGTGAAAGGTGGAAATCCTACAGTTTTTGGAGTTTTCGAAAAGGCTAGTAAAAATTAATAAGTTATATATATCCATAAATTCTTTTGGGGTTTATGGATTTTTTTATTTATAAATATTAATAGATAATATTTATAAATAAAAAAATATCTTGTTATATTAAAGCTTATAGAGTACAATTAGCTTGTAATTATCTTTAAGGAGGTGAAATAATTGGATTTAAATAAAGTTTTAACCAAAGCATATGATTACGCTATTACATATACTGACGCAGGTCTTCCAGCAAATTATATACCAGAGCTTGCAAAAGAAGATAAAACGAAGGCAGGTTGCTCTCTAATTTCTCCTGATGGCAAGTTATATGAAATAGGCTCTAGTAGATATAAATTTTCTATACAAAGTATAATAAAAATTATTATCTACCTATGTGTTTTGGAAAACCATGAGTTTGATTACATCAAACAATATATAGGTGTAAAACCATCTTCAAAGCCTTTCAATAGTATTATAGAATTGGAATTATCTAATAAAAATATACCAGTAAACCCTTTTATTAATGCGGGTGCTATAGTTGCTTGTTCACTATTGCAAAAAAAATATGGCAATAATACATTTGATTTAATTTTAAACCGCACAAGAGATATTATTGGAAATGATAAGCTTGATTATAGCAGAAGTATATATAATTCCGAAAATTCTAGTGCTTTCGCAAATAGAGCTTTAACTTATATGTTATTAAATTCAGACATAATAGATAAGAATATCAATGTCGATGATTTACTAAACACATATTTCAAATCATGTTCCATTTTAGTGGATGCACATGATTTATCTTATTTATCTTTTGTATTATCAAGAGATGGTAAAGATTTATCAGGTAATCAAATTTTAAATAAAGAACATGCCTTAATTATAAGGACACTCATGGCTACTTGTGGAACTTATGATTATTCCGGTGACTTTGCCATTAGAATAGGTTTACCTGCTAAAAGTGGGGTTGGTGGTGGAATTGTTACCGCCTCAAAAGCTGGATATGGAATAGGTGTTTATTGTCCAGGACTTGATTCCCACGGAAATTCTTATGTGGGCACAAGGATGCTGGAATCTATTTCAAAGGAATTAAATTTAAATATTTATTAAAATCAATGGAGGTTAAATATGGTAAATTTGTTAAATTCTATAATTGAACCAATTAATGGATGGATATATTATCCAATTTTAATTATTTTATTATTAGCAATAGGATTGTATTTTACAATTAGAACAGGATTTTTACAAGGAAGACTTTTTAAAGAATCAATACGTGTTGTTTTAGAAAAACCAGATAAGGAAGGTTCAGATTCATCTTTTCAAGCTTTAATGGTTTCTACTGCTTCAAGAGTTGGTACAGGAAATATTGTTGGTGTATCAACAGCTATCTGTCTGGGAGGATACGGAGCAGTATTTTGGATGTGGATCGTTGCTATAATTGGTGGAGCATCAGCATTTATTGAATCTACACTAGCACAAATATATAAAAGACGTGATAAAGATGGCAATAGCTACGGTGGACCATCCTATTATATTGAAACAGCTTTAAAAAATAGAACTTTAGGTATTATTTTCTCTATATCTTTAATATTAACATATGCTGTTGGATTTAACATGCTTGCAGCTTTTAATTTACAAACTGCATTTAAAGCTTATGATTTCTATAAGCCAAATGTTACACCTTGGATTATTGGTATTGTATTAGCTCTTGTAACAGCATATTGTATCTTAGGGGGAGGAAAAAGAATTATTCAATTTGCTTCAACTTTGGTACCAATTATGGGAGTTATATATATATTAGTTGCCATAGTCATGATTATACTTAATATCACTTATATACCAACAGTATTTTCAAAAATTTTCTCTGACGCTTTCAACTTTAAGGCAATTTTTGGTTCCATTGCAGGTTCTTCTATGATGTATGGTATTAAGAGAGGTTTGTATTCTAACGAAGCAGGTATTGGTTCTGCACCTAATGCTGCAGCTTCAGCAGATGTATCCCACCCTGTAAAACAAGGTTTGGTACAAATGTTATCTGTATTTATAGATACATTATTAATATGTACAGCCACAGCTTTTATGTGTCTATCTTCAGGAGTAGCACCTACAGAAGAATTAAGTGGTGCACCATATGTTCAAGAAGCATTGTCAACTTTCTTAGGCAGATTCGGATATCACTTTATTGTATTTTCTTTAGTGTTATTTGCATTTACAACTCTTATCGGAAATCTATTCTATGTAGATACAAATCTTGCATATATTAATGGAAAAGAGCCAAGTAAAAAATTCATGGTTTGTTACAGAATATTAGCTGCGGTAATTATTTTATTCGGAACAGTTCAAGAAGCTGATCTTGCATGGAATATTTCTGATTTATTAATGGGTATTATGGCTATAATAAACTTACCAACAATATTAATATTAGGTAAGAAGGCTATTGATTGTTTAAAAGACTACGAAAAACAAAAAGATTCTGGCAAAAATCCCGTATTCCACTATAAAGATATTGGAATTACAGAAGAATTAGATTTTTGGAAATAATTTTTATTTATTAAATCTGTCGCTATTAGCGGCAGATTTTTTTTATAAAATATTTATAATAAATTGTAATCTATGTTAAAATATAGCTTGAGGTAGGGGTAGAATATGAAAGATTTAGGAAATGATTTAGATTTTATTTTGGAAGTAGACAAAATGAAATCTATTTTTAGGAGAAGCATAAACCTATCTAATGACAGAAGAGAAAATGATGCTGAGCATAGTTTTTATGTGGCTATTTCTTCCATGATTTTAGAAGATTATGCAGATAATGATATTGATAAGAATAAAGTGATAAGAATGCTTTTGGTACATGATTTAGTAGAAATTGATGCAGATGATACTTTTGCTTATGATACTTTAGGCTATAAAACAAAATACGAAAGAGAACAGAAGTCTGCTGATAGAATATTTTCTATATTAAGTGGAAAAAAGGCTGTTTTCTATAGAAATCTCTACGATGAGTTTGAAGAAGCAAAAACTGAAGAAAGTAAATTTGCTAATCTTATTGATAGAATTTTACCTATTTTTTTAAATTATTACAATAATGGTGGAACATGGAAAGAGGCTGGTATTAGTAAGGATATGGTTATAAATAGGATAAAACCTTTTAGAAACTCATCTAAAGCTTTATATGATTATGTTTTAAATTTATTAGATAAATATTTTGGTTAAGAGGATGTAGTATGAATGATTTTGATATTATTATAATTGGTAATGGTGCAAGTGGTGTCTTTGCATCTTATGAATTTACAAAATTGAAAAGTAAGTTAAAGATTTTAGTTATAGATAAGGGAAATGATATTTTCAATAGAGTTTGTCCCATTAAGACTGGAAGGGTTAAAACTTGTATAGGTTGTGTACCCTGTAACATTATGAATGGTTACGGGGGTGCAGGTACCTTATCCGATGGTAAGTATAATATAACTACAAATTTTGGCGGTGAAATGCATAAATATTTAGGCAGAGAAAAATCTATTGAATTAATGGAATATGTTGATAGTGTCTTGTGTTCTTTCGATGAAGGAGAATCAAAATTGTATTCAACATCTAACTCTAATTTAAAAACTTTTGCTTTAAAAAATGACCTACATTTATTGGATGCAAAAGTTCGTCACTTTGGTACAGATAGAAATGTAAAAATATTAGAAAAAATATTTTCTTACACCAAAAATAATGTTACCATGCTATTTAAGACATTGGCAACAGATATATCTTATAAAGATGGTAAATATTTTGTATCAACTGATAAGGGTCAGGTTTATTCATCTAAAAAGCTAATTTTAGCTTCAGGTAGGTCTGGTTCTAAATGGATTTCTAAAATTTGTAAGAATTTCAATATTGGTTTGTTTTCTAATCAAGTGGATATTGGAGTTAGAGTAGAACTACCTGCTGAAGTTTTTAAACATATTACTGATGCAGTGTATGAATCTAAAATAGTCTATCAAACTAAGGGTTACAATGATTTAGTTAGAACTTTTTGTATGAATCCTTATGGACAAGTTGTTGCAGAAAATACAAATGGAATTATTACCGTAAATGGTCACGCTTATGCTGATAAAAAATTGCAATCTGAAAACACGAATTTTGCATTACTGGTTTCCAATAAGTTTACGGAACCTTTTAAAGATTCTAATGGTTATGGTGAGTCTATAGCTAGACTATCTAATATGCTTGGTGGAGGAGTTTTGTTACAGAGATTTGGCGATCTGGTAAAAGGACGTCGCAGTGACAAAAGAAGAATGGATAAGTGTTTTACAGTCCCAACCTTACAGGCAACAGCCGGTGATTTATCTCTTGTTATTCCGAAAAGGCAGCTTGATTCAATAATTGAAATGATTTATGCTTTAGATAAAATTGCTCCTGGTACGGCAAACGATGATACCCTTTTATATGGAGTAGAAGTTAAATTTTACAATTCAAAAGTACAAACTGATAATAATTTTGAAACGACACAAAAAGGTCTATTTGTTGTGGGAGATGGTGGAGGAGCCACTCATTCATTATCTCAAGCTTCAGCTTGTGGTGTATATGTTGCTAGATATTTAAATGAAAATTTTTAAAATTATAGGCAGAGAACTTAAAGTTCTCTCTTTTTTTAAGCCTTTATGGTATAATTAAGTATTATGAAATGAGGGATATTTTGAATTCAAATATAGATTTAATAAAGACTTCACAAGATAGTGTAAATGAATATATAAGAAAAATGGAGGAAATTAGTGAAAATTCTCTAAAGGCTAAAGTAATTACTCATGGATGTCAAATGAACGAACATGATTCAGAAAAAATAAAATGGCTCCTTGAAAAAATGGGATACAAACTAATAGAAGACGACAATGAAGCCGATCTAGTTATTTTAAATACCTGCTCAGTTAGACATAGTGCTGAAGATAAAGTTTATGGTCAGTTAGGAAGTCTTAAGCATTTAAAGACAACTAATAAAAATTTAAAAGTTGCAGTTTGTGGATGTATGATGCAAAGACAAGCTTCAAGAGATTATGTTATAGAAAAGTTTGAAAATGTCGATATAATTTTTGGAACAAATAACATCTGGAAGTTACCTGAACTTCTGTATAAGTCTTATAATGGTCAAAAACTTTCAATGGATATACAAAATAAGTATTTAGACTTAGATAATAATTTGGGTGCAAATAGATTATATTCTTACAAATCCTATGTAAATATAATGTATGGATGCAATAATTTCTGTACTTTTTGTATAGTTCCTTATACAAGGGGAAGAGAAAAGAGCAGGGAAGCTGATGAAATTGTTGATGAAATTAAATCACTAATAGATAAAGGTTCAAAAGAAATTACTCTTTTAGGGCAAAATGTAAATTCTTATGGTAGGGGATTGGAGAATAAGACTACTTTTGCACAATTATTATATAGAATTAATGATATTAAGGGTGTAGAAAGAATAAGATTTATGACCTCTCATCCAAAAGATATTTCTGATGAATTGATATATGCGTTTAGGGATTTAGACCACTTGTGTAATTTTTTGCATCTTCCTGTGCAAGCTGGTTCTTCAAGAATATTAAAGCTAATGAACAGAAAGTATACTAAAGAGGATTATTTAAGAAAAATAGATAAAATTAGACAAGTAAATCCTGATATTGCACTTTCTACTGATATTATGGTGGGTTTTCCAGGAGAAACTGAAGAAGATTTTGAGGAAACTCTTGATCTTGTAAAAAGGGTGGAATATGATACTTCCTTTACTTTTCTTTATTCAATGAGAAGTGGTACCCCAGCAGCTAAAAGTCTAAATCAAGTTCCTGACAAAATAAAACACGAAAGATTTCAAAAACTTCTTGATATTTTATATCCCATTCAATACGAAAAAAATAAGAAATTTATTAATAAAACTGTTAAAGTTTTGGGAGAAGATATTTCTAAAAAAGATTCAAGAAAAATTTCAGGAAGAAATGATGAGTTTAAATTAGTTAATTTTAATGGGTCTGCTGAAGATATTGGTAAGATTGTGAATGTAAAAATCACTTCTGTTAATTCTTTTGCTATGGAAGGTGTGAAAGTTGAATAACAATAAACCTACGCCGATGATGCTACAGTATTTAGAAACTAAGAAAAAATATCCTGATTCTATATTATTTTTTAGGTTAGGAGATTTTTTTGAAATGTTTTTTGATGATGCAATATTGGCTTCTAAAGAGCTAGAAATTGCTCTGACAAAAAGAGATGCTGGTTTTGCTCAAAAAGCACCAATGTGTGGTATTCCTTATCATGTTGCTCATACTTATATTTCTAAACTGATAAATAAGGGATATAAGGTTACAATATGCGACCAAGTAGAAGATCCTAAACTTGCAAAAGGTTTAGTTAAAAGGCAAGTTACAAAAATTATTACTCCAGGGACTTTTACTGATAGTGAATTTTTAAAAAGTGACGAAAATAATTATTTAATGGCAGTATATCTAAAAAAATATGATATGTATATTGCATATACAGATTTTTCTACGGGTGAACTTTATTATACTTATAGAACTTTTCTTGATGAAGAATCATTATTTAGTAGCGTTCGTGATGAAATTTATAGGATAATGCCTTCTGAAATACTTGTAAATGAAGATATAGATAAAACATTAAATAAATTTTTAGCTAATAATTTTTTTATAACTAATTACAAGAATACTGATATTGTTAATATTGATATTGGGAAACTGGTATGTGAAAACCTAAGTGATCTTGGTCAAAAAAAATTTAATGAAAAAAACTTATCAGATAATATTGCTATTAAAATACTTTTAGATTACCTATTCAAAACTCAAAAAATCCATCTTAATCACATAAATAATTTTAACTATTATGATTATTATAAAAATTTAGTTTTAGATGAAAATTCAAAAAGAACCTTAGAATTATTAAGGGGTCTTAATACTAATAACAAAAAAGGTTCACTTCTTGAAATTTTAGATAAGTGTAAAACGTCAATGGGCTCAAGACTTCTCAAGAAATGGCTTTCTAGTCCATTGACAAATATTGACAGAATAGAAGATAGGTTAAATCATATAGAAGATTTCAATAGTGATTTATTAGTTACTGAAGATATAAAAGACAGACTTAAAAATATATATGACATTGAAAGATTAAGCCTTAAAATTTCTAACAAGACATTAAATCCTAAGGAAATTAATTCCATAAAGGAAACTATTAATCTATCCTTGGAAATAAAGAAACTTTTAGGTAAAAATAATAATAACTTAAAAAATCTATCTGTTAAAATCGAGAATTTAGCTTTTTATCTCTGAAAAAAATTGACCAGATAATTATTGATGATCCTCCAGCAATAATTGAAGATGAACGGGTAATAAAAAAAGGATATTCTTTGGAACTAGATGAACTTTTTTCAGCTAAAGAAGAAGGAAAAGATTGGATTTTAAATTTTGAAAAGAAAGAAAAAGAGAAAACAGGAATTAAAAATCTTAGAATTAAATATAATAAAATATTAGGATATTTTATTGAGGTTACTAAGTCTAATATAAGTCAAATTCCTAGTGATTATATAAGAAAACAAACTTTAGTAGGAAGTGAAAGATATTTTTCGGTAGAACTAAAAGAAATGGAATCAAAACTCTTAGTTTCTAAAGATGAGGCTTTGAGATTGCAAAGTAAAATTTTGAGTGAATTAAAAAACTTTTTGCTGGAAAATATTATTAAATTTCAAAATTTATCAAAGATTATATCTGCTATTGATGTTTTGGTTTCATTATCAGAGGTTTCAAGAAGAAACAACTACAAAAGACCTCTATTAAACAAAGAAGGACTAATTGATATTAAAAAAGGTAGACATCCGATAGTTGAAGAAAATTATAAGGATGAACTTTTTGTGCCAAATGATACGTATTTAGACCTCGATAAAAATTTAATTCATATAATCACAGGTCCTAATATGGCGGGTAAATCTACTTATATGCGTCAGGTTGCTCTTATTACAATAATGGCTCATATTGGTTCATTTGTACCATGTGAATATGCAAATATTAGTGTTTTAGATAGAATTTTTACAAGGATAGGTGCCTCTGATAACCTTGCTATGGGTCAGTCTACTTTTATGGTTGAGATGAAAGAAGTAGCTAATATTATTGATAACGCAAGTAAAAACTCTTTATTAATATTAGACGAAGTTGGCAGAGGTACATCAACATATGATGGACTTTCAATAGCTTATGCTATTCTTGAATACATTGCAACTAACCTTAAAGCAAAAACTTTATTCGCTACCCATTACCATGAACTCTGCTCTCTAGAAGAAAAGTACCCATCTATTTCAAACTTATCTATAGCAGTAAAAAAGGAAGAGGAAGATATCATTTTTTTAAGAAAGATTATTAATGGACCTTCAAATCATTCTTATGGGATTGATGTTGCAAAACTTGCAGGAATTGATGATTTTATTATAAAAAGAGCCTGGGACATACTTAATTCTTTAGAAAATAATAAGGGCAAAAATAAATTAAATAAAAATTTCAAAATTGATAACTTTGAACAAAAGTCTATTTTTGACATAAAAAAAGACAAATTTATCGAAAAAGTTAAAAATATTGATATAAATAATCTTTCACCCATGGATGCTTTTAAAATGTTAAATGGAATAATAGAAAAATCAAAGGAGATCTAAATGTCAATTGTTTTGTTAGAC
>NZ_AEAA01000123.1:0-772 GCF_000179335.1 Peptoniphilus sp. oral taxon 836 str. F0141 | reverse complement strand
CATTTTTGCACTTGCATAAGAAACAATGTCCCTATTCTTTTTTAAGAGATTAAAGCTTAGCTTATAATAATTTATTATAAATAAATTATTTAAATATATTTTAAGAAAAATTTATTACTATGATATAATGATTTTAGGAAAATAGATAACTAAGGAGGACTATTAATGAAAAAAGTTGCCATAATGGGTTTTGGTAGAATTGGCAGAGATGCTTTAAGAATTTGGGCTTTAAGAAAAGATAAAAATTTCGAAATAACTCATGTAGCTGTCAGAAATTTGGAAAAAACTATGAAGGATAGAATTCATCTATTCAAATATGATTCTATTTATAGAAAATATCCAGGAACATTAGAACTTACTGATGATGGTATGATTCTTGACGGAAAGAAGATTACTTTTATTGAAGCTAAGGCTCCAAAAGATATGGATTGGAAAAAATATGGTATAGATCTTGTTATCGACTCTTCAGGAGCTTTTAAAAATAGAGAAGATGCACAAGGCCACATTGATTCAGGAGCAAAAAAATTAGTTTTAACTTCTCCTGCAAAGGGTGAAGATATAACAGTTGTTATGGGTGTAAATGATGATAAACTTGATTTAAGTAAACATGATATAATCTCTAACGCTTCATGCACAACTAACTGTCTTGCTCCAGTAACAAAAGTTATTTTAGAAAATTTTGGAATTGTTAAAGGTCTAATGACAACAGTTCACGCTTACACAAACGACCAAAAAATCCATGATGCACCTCACAAAGATATGAGACGTGCCA
>NZ_AEAA01000124.1:0-51646 GCF_000179335.1 Peptoniphilus sp. oral taxon 836 str. F0141 | reverse complement strand
CTGGCACTTATTTTTTATGATAATTAATAAATTTTGAAATTATCTATACCTTTTACAGATTCTAAATATTTTATGAAATCTTCTTTTTCTTTACAATCTTTTGCTATAAATTGAAAACTTAATATAAATTTTTCATTATCATAGGTTAAATTGTATGATTCTTTTTCTATCCTTATATTTTCAATATATTTATCTATATAGTTTACTGTATCTGAAATTTTAGACTCAATAATTACTGTATAAACCATATAATGAAATTTCATAAACTCTCCTTTGTAGAGAAATGTTTGTAAAATTAAGATAATAAATGAGGATATTATACCTATAAAATACATTCCTGCCCCAAATGCCATTCCAATTAAGGAAGTTGTCCAAATTCCAGCAGCGGTTGTAAGTCCTGTAACGTTATTATTGTAGACAAAAATTATTCCTGCACCTAAAAATCCTATGCCTGAAACTATTTGAGCCGCAACTCTTGCTGCATCAAATTCTGCAGAATCAGCAAAACCATACTTTGATATAATCATACCTATACATGCACCTAAAGCTACAATTGTATGAGTTCTAACTCCTGCAAATTTATGCCTATTTTCTCTTTCAAATCCTATTAAAAAGCCACATATACAGGCTATTAATATTCTTATAAAAAAATCAAAATAAATATCAATTTTATAATACATTTAATCACTACTTTTCTAATCAATAACCTTATTATAATACATTATAAATTTCTTTGAAACTTTTATATATTAAAAAACCTTAAGATGGGCTTAAGGTTTTTCCTTTATTATTATAATAATCATATATATTTAGCAATATAAAAAATCAATTCATCATACTTCCATAGTTTTTTTAATTTCTTTTCTCATTTTTTCTAAAACTTTTTTTTCTATTCTTGAAACTGTCATCTGAGAAATATTTAATTTTTTAGCTATGACTATTTGAGTTTTTTTATTAAAATATCTGTCTATTAATATAGTCTTTTCAACTTCATTTAGATTTTTCATTGATTTTAGAAGAAAATCTTTTAAATCAATTTTATCAAAATATTTTTCATCTTCGCCTATTAAATCTTGCAAAGACATCTTCTTATCATCACCAGAATCATAAACTATATCCAATGACTGAGGAGTATAAACTTTTGATGCTTCCATTGATTCTATTATTTCTTCAGGACTAGCATTTAAAAATTCAGCTATATCTTCTACTGTTGGTGTCCTCTGATATTCTTGAGATAATTTATTTTTGGCAATCATAATTTTTTTTGAGAGTTCTTGAATTCTTCTAGGTACTCTTATAGTCCAACCCTTATCTCTAAAATATTTTTTGATTTCACCTATAATTGTTGGTGTGGCAAAGGATGAAAATTCATAACCCTTAGTTGGGTCAAACCTATCTACTGAATAGATTAAGCCTATAGAAGCTACTTGATATATATCGTCATAGTCTATGCCTTTTCCTATATATTTTTTTGATAAGATTTCCGCTATATATAAATATTCTTCGATCAATATAGTTCTTAAATCTTGATCTTTTGTTTTATAGTATTCTAAAAAAAGTTCTTTTTTCTCTTCTTTTGTAAGTTTCCTATCTAATTCTTTTATATTCATAAGCTTATAAATTTTTAATTAAATGAATACTCATATCTTGAAAATAAACTTTATCAACTAAGCATTCAATTATAGTTATGGCAAGTTTAAGTTCATCAAAATTATCTAATAAATTTGAATCTATATTAGATATTTGAATTTCTAAATTATCTTTTTCAATTTTAAATTCTATATCTATTTGTGGAGATAGACTTAAAGTTAAACAGATATTTAAACATTCTGTTACAGATATTTTCATATCTTCTATTTCTTCTATATCTCTTTTTAAAGTATTTAATATACCCCCTACAACAAGCCTTACAGAAGAAAAATATATTGCGTTGTTTGGTATAGAATATAATATATTTTCCATCTTAACTCCTTATTTCAAACATTTCGTCTAATTTTGTTATTTTAAATAATTTTAAAATTTGTTTATTTAAATTACTTATGGAAATAGTATTATCGTCATCATTTACAGTTTTCAAAAGAAATATTAAAGCTCCTAGACCTGTAGAGTCTAAATATTCAAGTTTTGAACAATCAAGTTCAATATCAAATTTGTTATCATTATAAGCTTTAAGGGCTTCTTCTTTAAATTTATCTGTTGAATAAACATCAAGTTCTCCTGATGGTATTAATATTAACTTTTTATCTTTTACTAAAGAACCAATTTTAAAATCCATAATTCCTCCTAGTCACCTATATATTTAGCTATGGCTACAATTTTAGAATCATTAAGATTCATGAGTTTTACACCCATTGTATTTCTTGATGTTACAGAAATATCATCTATTAAAAGTCTAATAATAATTCCTGAATCTGCAATTAGCATTATATCATCTGATTTATTTACTACACTTGCTGCACTTACCTTACCTGTTTTTTCACTTATCTTATAGGTGAATATACCTTTACCACCTCTATTTTGAGGTCTGTATTCTTTAAGTTCAGTTAGCTTTCCAAAACCATTTTCAGAAACTGTTAGTAAGTAATTTCCATCTCCTACAATATCTGATGATACGATAGTATCATCTTCATCAAGATTCATAGACTTAACTCCCATAGTGTTTCTACCTTGATCTCTTAATTCATCTGTAGAAAATCTTATAGATTTTCCTTCTTTAGTTACAAGAATTATTTCTTCATCGCCTCTAACCAGATGAACACTTATTAATTTATCATCATCTCTAAGTTTAATACCTATTAGACCATTTTGCCTAATATTTTTAAATTCTTTATTAGATGTCTTTTTAATCAATCCTTTTTCTGTTACCATCAATAGATAATGATCAGGGTCAAATTCTTCAACATTTATTACAGATGTTATTTTTTCACCCTTATCAAGATTTAAGAGATTAACCACTGCTGTTCCCTTAGCATTTCTTCCAGCTTCAGGTACTTCAAAAGCTTTTAGCCTATAAACTTTTCCTTTATTTGTAAAGAATAGTAGTCTATCATGAGTTGAAGTAACAAATAATTCTTTAACAAAATCATCTTCTTTTTGTGTTAAAGCTGTTATACCTCTTCCTCCACGTTTTTGTGGTTTATAAGTTCCCTCTGGCATTCTTTTTATATAACCAAATTGAGTTAATGTAATTATAACATCTTCTTCTTTAATAATATCTTCAATATCAATATCCGATTCACTTGATTTTATTACAGTTCTTCTCAAATCTCCATATTTATCTTTGATTTCTAAAAGTTCAGTTTTTATCAGTTCCATCAAAACATGATTATTTTCAAGAATTTCTTTAAATCTCTTTATATCTTCTAATAATTTATCATATTCATTTTGCAACTTTTCTCTTTCAAGTCCAGTTAGCCTTTTCAATCTCATATCTAAAATAGCTTGAGATTGAATTTGTGTTAAAGAAAATTCCCTATCAAATTTTTCTATTACTTCCTTATCATCTTTTGATGATCTAATTATTTTTATAACCCTATCTATATTATCAAGGGCGATAAATAAACCCTCAACAATATGAGCTCTAGCTTCTGCCTTATTTAAATCAAATCTTGTTCTTCTAGTAATAACTTCAACTTGATGGTCAACATAATATCTTATAAGTTCTTTTAGATTTAAAATTTGTGGTCTTCCATTAACTAAAGCTAGATTAATAATTCCATAAGTTATTTGAAGTTGAGTTTCTTTATAAAGTTTATTTAAAACTACATTGGCATTGGCATCTTTTTTCAGATCAATTACAATTCTTATTCCTCTCTTATTTGAAGAATCTGTAATTTTACTGATTCCATCTATTATCTTATCTTTTGCCAATTCTGCAATTTTCATGACTAAAGCAGATTTATTAACTTGGTAAGGAAGTTCTGTTATTAAAATTTGTTCCCTTCCTTTTTTGGGCTCAACAATTTCTGCAACAGCCCTTACTGTTATTTTTCCTCTACCTGTTTTATAAGCTTTATTTATACCATCTCTTCCCATGATTAAAGCTCCTGTTGGAAAATCAGGTCCTTTAATCACTTCTTGAAGATCACTGATTGAAATATCATCGTCATCAATATATTTTACAATTCCATCTATGACTTCATTCATATTGTGAGGTGGCATATTTGTAGCCATACCAACAGCTATACCAGAAGATCCATTGACAAGTAGGTTTGGAAATCTTGAAGGTAAAATCGATGGTTCTTCTTGGTCATTATCAAAATTAGGAACAAATTCAACAGTATCCTTATTTATATCCCTAAGCATTTCCTCTGCAAGTTTTGTCATTTTGACTTCAGTATAACGCATAGCTGCTGCGCCATCACCATCTATATTACCAAAGTTACCTTGACCATCAACAAGAGGATATCTCATGTTAAAATCTTGGGCAAGTCTTACAGTTGCTTCATAAATTGATGAATCACCATGAGGGTGGTATTTACCCATTACATCCCCAACAAGTCTTGCAGATTTCTTGTAGGAACCTCCTGAAACTAAGTTTAATTCGCTCATCCCATAAAGAATTCTTCTGTGAACTGGTTTTAGTCCATCACGCACATCAGGAAGGGCTCTTGCAACTATTACAGACATTGAATAGTCTAAATAGGAGGAACGCATTTTTTTACTTATATCTACATCAAATATTCCATTTTCAAATTCTTTTGTATCTGTCATATTTCCTCCTATGCATCTATATAATCTGCATATTGTGCATTTTCACTAATAAATTCACGTCTAGGTTCAACTTCTTGACCCATAAGCATTTGGAATGTATCATCTGTTTCATCAAAATCTTCAATATTTACTCTTAAAAGTAGTCTGTTGTCAGGATTCATTGTTGTTTCCCAAAGCTGGTCATAGTTCATTTCACCAAGACCCTTATATCTTTTTATATTAATATTTTTTTCACTCTCATGAGCTTTTAAGGCAAGATTTAATTCTTCTTCATTATGGCAATATCTTAAAATTTTAGAATTTTTTTCAAGTCCATAAAGAGGAGCTTGTGCCACATAAACATGACCATTTTCTATTAATGGTCTCATATATCTGAAGAAAAATGTTAAAAGTAGGGTCATTATATGAGCTCCATCGACATCGGCATCTGTCATGATTATAATTTTATTATATCTCAACTTGCTAATATCAAATTCACCTGAATATCCTGTACCAAAAGCAGTAATCATAGCCTTTATTTCTGATGAATTTAGCATTTTAGCTTCTGTAGCTTTTTCAACATTCATAATTTTTCCACGAAGGGGTAAAACAGCTTGAAATTCAGGATCACGACCATCTTTTGCACTACCACCTGCGGAATTACCTTCGACTAGAAATATTTCACTTTTTTCGCTACCAACATCACTACAGTCAAAAAGTTTTCCGGGCAAAGTCATATCTAAATTATTTTTTGCCCTTGAAATTTCTCTTGCACGTCTAGCTGCATCTCTTGCACGTCTGGCTGCGACAGCTTTTTCTAAAATTACCTTAGATGTTTTTGGATTTTCTTCTAAAAACATAGAAAGTTTTTCAGACACTACAGAATCTACAACACCCTTTGTTTCAGAGTTACCAAGTTTAGCCTTAGTTTGTCCCTCAAATTGAGGATTAGGAAGTTTGACACTTAAGACTGCTGTCATACCTTCTCTTATATCATCACCAGATAAATTTTCTTCTTTTTCTTTTATAAAATTATATTTTCTTCCATAATCATTTACAGTTTTAGTAATAGCTGATCTAAATCCAGATAAGTGACTACCACCTTCTTCTGTATTTATATTATTTGCAAAAGTCAAAACTTCTTCTGAATATGATTTTGTATATTGAATTGCTACTTCTATAGAAGTATTTTCTCTTATTTCGTCAATATATATAATTTCATCATGGATGGGTTCATATTTCTTTTTGCTATTTATATATTCAACAAAAGATTTAATTCCACCTTCATAATGGTAAATCTCATTTTTATTTATTCTTTCATCAGTAAAATCAATTTTTATTCCCTTATTTAGAAATGCCATCTCTCTAAATCTTTTTGAAAGAATATCAAAAGAAAACTCTACAGTATCAAATATCTCAGGATCCGGTGTAAATTCAATTTTAGTTCCAGTTTGATTTTTATCCACTTTACCAATTTCTTTTAAGCTTGAAATAGCTTTGCCTCTTTGAAATTCTTGCGAATAAATTTTCCCGTTTCTTTTTATTGTCGCTTTTAAATGAGTTGACAAGGCATTTACAACTGAAACGCCAACTCCGTGAAGTCCTCCCGATACCTTATATGCTTTGTTATCAAACTTACCACCAGCATGAAGTATTGTAAGTACTGTTTCTACCGTTGATTTTCCTGTTTGTGGA
Source organism: Peptoniphilus sp. oral taxon 836 str. F0141 (assembly GCF_000179335.1). Lineage (NCBI taxonomy): Bacteria > Bacillati > Bacillota > Tissierellia > Tissierellales > Peptoniphilaceae > Peptoniphilus > Peptoniphilus sp. oral taxon 836. Next base: position 45,259 of record NZ_AEAA01000124.1, on the reverse strand, counting down.
TGTATTTCTACTGGTATACCGCTACCGTTATCTTCCACATAACAAGAGCCATCTTTAGTAATAACAATTTTTATATGGTCACAGATACCTGCAAGGGCTTCATCAATAGAGTTATCAACAACTTCATATACAAGATGATGTAGACCTTTTTCTCCGGTAGAACCTATATACATCCCAGGTCTTTTTCTTACAGGTTCAAGTCCCTTTAAGACTTGTATATCTCCTGCATCATAATGTCTCTTTTTTTCTGCCATTATTTCTCCTATTCTTTATTTATATCTTCTATATTGTAAGAACTGATATTTAAATTTTTAAAATAATCTTTAAATTCAGTAGTTGTAATAAATGTCTGTGTATCTTTAATTGAATCTAAAAGATACATAGTCCTTTTTTCATCTAATTCTGAAAAGACATCATCTAATAAAAGTATAGACTTATCATTAAATTTTTTATAAATTAAATCAAATTCAGAAAGTTTAAGGGATAAGACTACACTTCTTTGTTCGCCTTGTGAGCCAAAAGCTTTTGTTGATTTATCATTAATTTTAAAATCTATATCATCTCTGTGAGGACCTATACTTGTATTTTTTCTTTGAAAATCTTTATATTGATTTAATTTTAAAAAATTATAAAAATTCTCTCTTATTTCTTCTTCATTTGACGATAGAGGAATGGTTGAAAGATAAGTAGTTTTTAATCTATCATTTTTTGAGAGATTTTGGTAATGCTTATTCGCATATTTATTAAGCTCTTTTATAGCTATTAACCTCATAATAATTATTTTTGAGCCAATTTTTGACAATTCTCTATCATAAATTTCAAGCAAAGACATATTTTTAGAAATTTTTAAAAGTTTATTTCTTTCCATTAAAATCTTTCTATATTGAGATAAATAATAATCATAAGAAAGATCTATGTTTGAAAGACTCTCATCTATGAATCTTCTTCTATCCGATGGGGAATTTTTTATAATATTTAAATCCACAGGTGAAAATAAAATTATATGTCTTGCTTGTCTAAAATCTTTAGAATTTGTTTTTTGTTCATTAATAAAATATTTTTTTACATTATTTCTTGTGATCTCTATCCTATAATTGTCTTTATAGCAATTATTTTCATAAGTTCCCAGGATACAAGCCTCATTTTTTGAAAAATTTATTAAATCATTATCCCTGGGATTTTTAAATGAATATGCTTTACATGTCATATAAATAGCTTCTAAAAGATTAGTTTTCCCACTTGCATTTTTACCATAAATAATGTTAATTTTGGGACCGGTATTTAATTTTAAACTTTTATAATTTCTAAAATTATATAGACCTATAAAGCTTAGGTTCATTTCTCACCTATTACATATTCTTTATTTTGAAATTCTACAATATCTTTTGGATAAAGTTTTTTGCCACGCCTATATTCAACTTCACCATTAACTTTGCAAAGACCTTCTTTTATAACTTGTTTTGCAAATCCTCCACTTTCAACTAAACCTTGAAATTTTAAAAAGGAATCTAGTTTTATATATTCATCATTAATTATTACTTTTTCTTTCATCATTGTGCTAACCTTACAGGAAGAACTAAATATATATAATCTTCATTATCTTCTTCTTTTATAATGCAAGGATTAATAAAATCAGTTAAATTTAAAATTATATTATCTGTTTCCATAATCTTTATGCCTTCCAAAATATATCTTGAATTAAAAGCTATCTTTAAATTTTCACCAATTTGTGAACAATTTATTACTTCATGAACATTTCCAATTTCAGATTTAGAATCAATATATATTTCTTCATTATTTAAAGTCATCTCTACTAAATTTGCTCTATCTTCTCTTGCAAGAAGAGAAGCTCTTTCAAAGGCTGATTGAAATTCACTTCTTATTACACTTGTTTGAATTTTATAGGAATCTCTTAATAAATTTTCATAGTCAAAAAATTTGCCACTTATTAGAGTTGAATAAAATACTGTATTGCCAAATTCAAAAACTATATTGTTTGATTCCAAATTTATAACTATATCTTTTTTATCATCATCTAATATTTTTTCAAGTTCTACAAAGGACCTTGATGGAACTATAGCTGAAGATGTAAATCCTGTATTTTTATTTATTTTCATTATAGCCATTCTAAAACCATCTAGGGCTACAAAATTTATATGGTCTTGTAAAAAGTCCATATAAACTCCCGTAAATTCCATTCTTGTTTCATCAAGTGATACAGCAAAAGATGTTTTTCTAATTGCTGATTTTAATTCATCTACAGAAAGAGAAAATACTTTATCCTTTTTAATATTAGGAAGAGCAGGATATCCTTCAGCATTTTGAACTGAAATATTAAATTCAGAATTACCACATTTTATATTCATGTTGAAGTTTTCAACCTTTATGAATATATCATCATTATTTAATTTTCTAATAATATTTCCAAATAGTCTTCCGTTAACAACTATTTGACCTTCTTCTTCAACAAGAGCTGAAGTTTCTGTGACAATTGATATTTCTGTATCAGTTGCAGTTAAACTTATTTTATTGTCCTTTGATTTAATCAGAATTCCTTCTAATATCTGCATAGTGGTTCTAGCAGAGATTGCTCTTTGAACTATAAAAATATGTTTAGCTAAATCCTTTCTATTAATTTTAAATTTCATTTTTTCCTCCTGAATAAAGTATATTAATTAGTAATAGTAGTAGGGCTTGTTAATATGTGTATAAGTATCAGAAAATTCCAAATATTAAAAAAGTTTATTTTAATAACTTGTGGATAAGTTACTTATACTTTTATTATTTATTCACTACATTTTTATTTTTTTTATAATATCATTAACTTTAATTTTAAAAACTGGGTCTTCCTGCATATCCTTTTCTATTTTATCATATGCATGAATAACTGTTGAATGATCACGCCCTCCAAATTCTTCTCCAATTTTAGGAAGAGAAAGATCTGTTATTTGTCTAGTTATATACATAGCTATTTGTCTTGGATAAGCTATCTGTCTAGTTCTTTTTTTAGAATCAATATCACTGATTGTAATATCAAATTCTTTGCAAATAACTTCCTTTATAAGTTTTACATTTATAACTTTCTTCTTTTTAGATTCAAAAATATCTGCTAAAACTATAGCTGTATTTTCTATTGAAATATCTCCGCTTGTAAGCTTAGAATAAGCTACAACCCTTGATAAAGCTCCTTCTAACTCTCTTATATTACTTTTTACATTTTCAGCAATATAATTAATTACATCTTCACTAACATCAAAACCTTCAACATTAGCTTTAGATCTTAATATAGCAATTCTAGTTTCAAGATCTGGTTGACCAATGTCTACCACAAGTCCCCAGGCAAATCTTGAGATTAACCTATCCTCTAAAGATTTAATTTCTTTAGGAGGTTTATCTGATGTCAAAACTATTTGTTTATTAGCCTCATGAAGCTCATTAAAGGTATGAAAAAATTCTTCTTGAGTCCTATCTTTATCAGCTATAAACTGAATGTCGTCAATTAGAAGTAAATCTACTTTTCTGTATTTATTTCTAAATTCTTCATTCTTATTTTTTTGAATTGAATTTATTAATTCATTTGTAAACTGTTCACTTGTTACATATAATATTTTCTTTGTGGGGTCCTGATTAATAATAAAATTACCTATCGCGTGCATAAGGTGAGTTTTTCCAAGTCCCACTCCTCCGTAAATAAATAAGGGATTTGAATAAGACTTTCTGGGATCTTCATAATTTTCTGCAACTGCAAGAGAAGCAGCATGGGCAAATTCATTAGATTTACCTACTACAAAAGACTCAAAACTATATTTTGGATTCAATCTAGTGCTTTGAAAATTATCATCAAAGCTATCATTATTTTTATTCAAAACTACATTTTTTGCTTCATCTTCAGAAATAATATTTAGGTCAAAGTCAATCCCTGTAACTTCAAAAAGACACTTCTTAACCAAATCAAAATGCCTCTTGTTGTTTACTAAATAATCTCTTATGAATTGAGATGGTACACTAATTATTATTTTTTTATTTTCATAATCCCAGGATTTAGGCAACATTCTGGAAAACCAAGTATTATATGTAACAGATGACATGGATTTTTTTTCAATATCTTTTAAAAAAAGTTCCCAAATAGTGGAAAAATCATTATCCATATAGCCTCCTGTTAACAATTTAATATTTGTGAATAAAAATAGAGTATAGACTTATCCACAAATGTTCATAAATTGTGAAAAATTTTTATTAAATTTCAAAAAATATTTAATAATATAAATTAAACTGTGAATAAATAAAGAAAACAAAAAATCTATTAAAGTTTTCAACAAGTTATTAACAGACTGTTAATAAATATATTTATTAACAATTTTTAAATTTTCCACAAGATTAAATAATTATCCACATATATTTTAACAAATTTACTATAACTTATCAACAAGCTAACTCTGTTATTAGGGTTAAAATGACATTATTTCTTGACAAATTGCTAATTCATACATATAATTTTAAGGATGAAAGAGGTGAGATTATGAAGAGAACTTTTCAACCAAAAAACAAACAAAGAAAAAGAGAGCATGGTTTTCGTGCAAGAATGAGAACTAGAGCAGGAAGGAATGTAATTAAAGCAAGAAGAAGAAAAGGAAGAAAGAGACTTTCAGCTTAATTTTAAATGGATAGGGATTGTTTTATAAGAAAAAATAGTGAATATCAAAAGGTTTATAGGGCTAAAAAAATATCTTCTTGCAGATATATAACTTTATTTACAAAAAAGAATAATTTAAATATAGCAAGGGCTGGCTTTACTACTACAAAAAAGATAGGCAATGCTTGTAAGAGAAATTTTGTAAGAAGAAGATTTAAAGCAATATATAGGGATTTGTATCCTTTAATCTATAAGGGTTATGATTATGTTTTTGTTGCTAAAAAAGAAGCAGTAGATTGTGACTTTACAGATTTTAAAAAAGACTTTTTGAATGTTTTAAAAAGACAAAGGAAAGTGAAAAATTGAAAAATATTTGTGTGCTTTTAATTAAATTTTACCAAAGGGTTATATCTAGATATTTATTGCCTGGAAGCCACTGTAGATTTACACCGACTTGTTCACAATATAGTATTGAAGCCTATGAAAAGTATGGTTTTTTTAAAGGAACTTACCTTACACTTATAAGATTAAGTAAGTGCCATCCTTTTCACAAAGGTGGTTACGATCCTCTTATCTAAATTTTGGAGGGATAAATGACAAAACCGATTAGTGTTGTTTTAGGTATATTTATTCGTTATGTCTATAATCTTATAGCTCAAATTATACCTAATGAACCTACAAATATTTCTTATTATGCTCTTTCTATTATTATTACTACATTAATTTTAAAGATATTAGTTTTACCATTAACTATATCACAGATGAAAAATCAAAAGAAAATGGCTGAACTACAACCAGAGATAGCAAAGATCCAAAAGAAATATAAAAATGATCCACAGACTCTTGCTATGAAGCAACGACAACTATATAAAAGTGCTAATTATAATGTTCTTAGCGGATGTTTACCAATGATTGTACAGTTGTTAGTTTTATTTGGTTTTTATCGTTGTTTTTATAAACCACAAACTTATATTTTTAGTCAAGCGGGTTTTTATCAAGCAATGAATAAAAATTTCTTTTATATAAGTAATTTAGGAGTTGCTGATAAGACAATGATATTACCAGCACTAGCTGCTATTACAACATTTTTTACAAGTTATTTAGCTACTAAATCTCCAGCAGCAGGAGCAGGTCAAGATCAAGCAAAATCTATGATGAATTCAATGATGGTTGCAATGCCTATTATGATTTTCTTTATGGGTAGAACTTTACAAGCTGAACTAATTATTTATTGGACAGTATCTAATATTTTTGCTATTGTTCAACAACTTGTAGTTAATAATTTTGTAAAAAAATCAGTGGAGGAGTCTAATGAATTACGTAATTAAAACGGGAAAAAATGTCGATGAAGCCGTAAATGAGGCTCTAAAAGAATTAAATATTTCAAAAGAAGAAGCTAATATCGAAATTTTAGAAGAAGCTACAAAAGGATTTTTGGGTATTATAGGTACCAAAGATGCTACTGTAAAGGTCACTAAAAAAGAAGAATCTACAAGTGACATTTTAAAAGAAATATTTGATAATGATATTGAACCAGAGAAGAGCCAAGAACAGGAAAAACCTGAAAAAGAAATAGAAAATAATTTTTCTTCATATGTTGATTCAAGTGATGAAAAAAACACTTCTGATGAAGCAAGTTTAGATTTAGATGAAGAAAATGAAAATATTATAAAAGTTGCCAGGGAGTTTATGAATAAAATTATAAATGTCCTTGGCTTAGAAGCAGACCTTTCTTTAGGTCTAGAAGATAATGTTTTATGTGTAAATATTATAGGTGATGAAAATAAACTCGGAATCATTATTGGAAAAAGAGGCGTAACTCTTGATTCTATACAATATATTTTAAATTTAATTGTTAATAAACACAGTTCAAGATATATAAAGGTTAACCTTGATTCCAGTGGTTATAGAGAAAAAAGAAGACAAACTTTAAGGGAACTTGCCATTAAAATGGCAGATAAGGTAATAAGAAACAATAGGTCCATAAGACTTGAACCTATGAATGCTTATGAAAGAAAAATAATTCATGAAGCACTTCAAGATTACGAAGGTGTTATTACACATTCTGAGGGTAAGGATCCTTACAGAAAAGTTGTTATTCAAAAAGAAAGAAAGTATTGATTAGAGGGACCTTAAAAGTCCCTTTTTATTTTAAAGGAGCTTTATGGATACTTATGACACAATAGCTGCCATTTCAACTGCTGTCGGCGAGGCAGGAATTGCCATTGTAAGGACGAGCGGAGATAATTCTGTTGAAATTGTAGACAAAATTTTCAAGGCTAAAAGCAAAAAAAAGTTAAAAGATAGCGAGAATAGAAAATTTATTTATGGTCACATCTATGACAATGATAAGATTATTGATGAGGTTTTGGCTGTAAAAATGCTTGGACCTCATTCCTACAGTGGAGAAAATATTGTCGAAATTCACTGTCATGGAGGTATTGTTGCTGTAAGAAGAATTTTAAATTTACTTTTAGCTAATGGAGCTAGGCTTGCTCAAAAAGGAGAATTTACAAAAAGAGGATTTTTAAATGGAAGAATTGATTTATCCCAAGCTGAAGCTGTAATTGATTTAATCAAAGCAAAAACAGAAGATTCTTTTGATATAAGCATGAAACAATTAAAGGGTAGCATCTCCAAAGAAGTAGAAAAAATTGAAAAAAATCTTGTAGGTATGCAGGCTCTTATTGTTGCTAATATTGATTTTCCTGAAGATGAGGTTGAAGATGCCACTTATGATGAATTAAAAAGAAGAAATGATGAGATTACTTTAAATATAAGAGAACTTCTAAATAATGCAGGCAGAGGAAAACTTTTGAGAGAAGGAATAAACACATTAATATTAGGTAAGCCTAACGTAGGTAAATCTTCACTTCTAAATGGAATGCTTAAATATGAAAGAGCCATAGTAACAGATATACCCGGAACAACAAGAGATACAATAGAAGATTATATCAATCTAGATGGTTTATTACTTAAGGTTACAGATACTGCAGGGATCAGACAAACTGATGATGAAGTAGAAAAAATTGGTGTTAAAATTGCAAGAGATAAGATTAAGGAAGCTGATCTTGTAATTGTTATTTTTGACTTATCTAGGCCTTTTAATAAAGATGACAGGGAAATTTTAGATTTAATTCAAAATAAAAAAGCACTTTTCATTATGAATAAAGATGATTTACAAGCTAGAGTTAGTGATGAGGATATAAAAGAATTATTAAATGATAGAGATTACCTTAAACTTTCAGTTAGAAATCCTGAAGAAATTAAGCTTGTAGAAAATGCAATAAAAGATATGTTCTTTTCAGGAGAAATTATTCAAAAAGACCAAGTCTATGTCAATAATATAAGGCACATAGATGCCTTAAAGAAAGCTTTGAAAACAATGGAAGAAACAAGACTAGATTTGGAAAATGAAGTTTTTTTAGATTTAGTTGAAGTTAATTTAGAAGAAGCTCTGGAAGAGATTTCAAAAATCACAGGTGAAATTACCACTGAAGATGTTTTGGACAGGGTTTTTAGTGAATTTTGTATTGGGAAGTAGGACTTATGACACAAGTAAAATATTTTGATGCTGGAGATTATGATTGTATAGTAATCGGAGCAGGTCATGCAGGAAGTGAAGCAGGTCTTGCTGCCGCTAGAATGGGCTGCAAGACTTTAATTTTATGTATTAATTTAAATGCTGTAGCTAATATGGCATGTAATCCAAATGTAGGTGGTACTGGCAAGGGTCATTTAGTTAGAGAAATTGATGCTCTAGGCGGAGAAATGGCTATAAACATTGACAAAACTTTTATTCAATCAAGAATGCTAAATACTTCTAAGGGGCCTGCTGTCCATTCTTTAAGAGTACAAGCTGATAAAAGAAAATATCATGAAACAATGAAAAGAGTCTTGGAAAATCAAGAAAATCTTGATTTAAAAGAAGATGAAGCTGTAAGGATTTTAAAAGAAGACAACAAGGTTTGTGGTGTTTTAACAAGAAATGGGGCCAGATACAAGGCAAAAACAGTAGTTTTGTGTTCAGGTACCTACTTAAGAGGTAGGGTTTATATGGGTGAGGTTAATTATTCATCTGGACCGACTGGTTTTGGACCTGCAAATGAACTCTCAAAATCTTTAGAAGAAGATTTTTCTATGAAATTAATGAGATTAAAAACTGGAACACCCGCAAGAGTATTGAGATCATCAATAGATTTTTCCTGTATGGAGGAACAAAGAGGAGATGAGAAGATCGTTCCCTTCTCTTTTAAAAACTATGATAAAGATATGAATATTGACCAAGAGCTTTGTCATTTGACATATACCACAGAAAAATGTCATCAAATTATCAGGGATAACATAAATAGAAGTGCATTAAGCCTTGGAGATATTACAGGAAAAGGTCCAAGATATTGCCCTTCTATTGAAGATAAGGTTACAAGATTTAAGGATAAAAACTCTCATCAAGTTTTTATAGAACCAGAAGGCTTAACTACTGATGAAATGTATATCCAAGGAGTATCATCCTCTTTACCAGTTGAAGTTCAAAATGAATTTTATAAGGAAATTATAGGCTTAAAAAATTGTAAGATATTAAGACCAGCCTATGCCATTGAATATGACGCAATTGATGCAACTCTATTGAAAAGAAATTTGGAACACATGGACTATGAAGGTTTATTTTTTGCTGGTCAAATTAACGGTTCAAGTGGATATGAAGAAGCAGCATCACAAGGGCTTGTTGCTGGAATAAACGCAGCTTTAAAAGTTCAAGGAAAAGAACCCTTTATCATTGATAGGTCCCAAGGTTATATTGGTGTCTTAATTGATGACTTAGTAACAAAAGGCACAAAAGAACCATATAGAATGATGACTGCTAGGGCTGAATATAGACTGACATTAAGACAAGATAATGCTGATCTAAGACTTACTCAAATTGGTTACGATTTAGGGCTTGTAGATGAAGATAGATATAAAAAATACCTTTATAGAAAAGAAAATATAGAAAAGGAACTTGATAGGGTAAGAAGTATCCGAATAAATCCAACTGAAGAAAATAATAATATAATTAGAAAATTAAATTCAACTGAGCTTAAAAATTCTTTAACCCTTACTGAACTTTTGAGAAGACCTGAGCTTAACTACGAAAAACTTGCAGATTTAGACAAAGATAGGCCAAAACTTAGAAAAGATATTATTGACAATGTTGAAATTGAAATCAAATATGAGGGATATATTAAAAAACAAGAGATACAAATTCGTCAATATAAAAAATTGGAGAACAGAGTGCTTTCTAAAGACTTAGATTATAAAAAGATTGATGGTTTAAGACTTGAAGCAAGAGAAAAATTATCAGATATAAGACCGGAATCTATAGGTCAAGCAGGAAGAATAACAGGAGTTTCTCCTGCAGATATCAATGTTTTGTTGATATATTTAGAAAGTCAAAGGAGAAGGCATGACGCTTAAAGATTATTTTATAGATTATAAACTTAATAATGAAAATATAGAAGATTTTGAAAAATTCAGAAAATTTTTATTAGAATATAATAAAATAACAAATATAACAAGAATTGTAGATGAAGATGAATTTAATGTAAAGCATTATTTAGATTCTCTCTCTATCTTTAAGACGGGTCTTATAAGAGATAATATGAAAATATTAGATTTAGGGACAGGCGGAGGCTTTCCTGGTGTGCCTTTAAAATTATATAAAAAAGATCTAGATATCTCTCTTGTAGATTCGTTAAATAAAAGAATTGTTTTTTTAAACAAAGCAATAGAAGAGCTTGATTTAAAAAATATAAAAGCTATACACGCTAGAGCCGAAGAATTAGCCTTTGATAAAGACTATAGAGAAAAATTTCAATTAGTAACTTCAAGAGCAGTTGCAAGATTAAGAACTCTACTTGAATATGCACTTCCCTTTGTAGAAGTTGGAGGCTATTTCATAGCTATGAAAGGTCCAGAATATAATGAAGAAATAAAAGAAGTTTCAAATACCTTTAATATTTTAGGTGGCAAATTAATAGAAGTTATGGAAATTGATTTACCTTTGGACATTAAACATTATTTATTGATAACAAAGAAAATAAAACCAACACCTATGAAATACCCGAGGCAAGGTGGAAAACCAAAAAGTAAACCCTTATAAATTAATAAATGCTCCACGTGGAGCTTAAAAAAATTAATGCTCCATACGGAGCATTTTTTAAATTTTTATCTATTTAAAAAAATTTGTAAATCTGTTATTATTAATATAGAAGTGAGGTTTGAAATGGCGAGTGTATTTACTGTATTTAATCAAAAAGGTGGAGTTGGGAAAACAACTACTGTCGTAAATCTTTCTCATGCCCTTGCAAAAATTGGTAAGAAAGTTTTAATTGTAGATATGGATCCTCAAGGAAATTCCACATCGGGATTAGGATTCTATGATTTTGACCTTATGATATATGACTTTTTGATGGAAAATAATGGCAAAGCCCTTTATAAAACTAATTATGAAAATGTCCATATTATACCTGCAAATAGAGAATTTTCTGGAGTTGAAATTGAACTTGCAAAAGGTGGAGATTGGCAATTTAAGTTAAAAAATGCCCTTGAACCTGTTATAAATGATTATGATTATGTATTAATAGATTCCCCACCATCTTTAGGGATATTATCAATGATGAGTTTGATTGCGTCTAATTATATAATAATTCCTGTTCAGTGTGAATATTATGCCTTAGAGGGAGTAAGTCAGCTTATGGATACAATTAATCTTGTAAAGGATAATTTTAATCCAAACCTTGAAATTGGTGGAGTTTTAATGTGTATGTTTGACAGCAGGACTAATCTTTCACTGCAAGTTGTTGAGGAAGTAAAAAATTTCTTTAAAGGAAAAGTTTACAAAACAATAATTCCTAGAAACGTAAGATTAGCAGAGGCTCCATCATTTGGAATGACTATTCTCCAATATGACCCTCTCTCAAAAGGAGCAAAAGCTTATTTGAACTTAGCAAAAGAGATAGAAGGTGAAGTATGACAAAAAAAAGGTCATTAGGTAGAGGTATAGGAAATTTTTTATCATCTGAAGAAAATATAGCACAAATTATTAATTCGGATAAGGAAAGAAACTTTTTATATATAGATATAAATTTAATTGAAAGAAATTCTGACCAACCGAGAAAAGTTTTCGATAAAAAGTCATTGGATGAATTGGCAGAATCTATAAAAAATTATGGAATAATTCAGCCTTTACTTGTAAAAGAAAATGGTGATTCTTATATAGTAGTTTCTGGCGAAAGAAGGCTAAGAGCAGCTAAAATTGCTGGATTAGAAAAGGTACCTGCAATAATAAAAGATGTTGATGAAGAAATTTCTGATAAGATTTCTTTAATAGAAAATATACAAAGAGAAGATTTAAACCCAATAGAAGAGGCAAAAGCCTTTAGATATTTGTTAGATGAATATAATTTAAAACAGGAAGATTTAGCTAAAGAGATAGGTAAATCAAGGCAATATGTTGGAAATACTATAAGACTTTTAAATCTTGATTCTAGGGTAATTGATTTGATACTAAATGGAGAATTATCCCAATCTCACGGAAAAGCTCTCCTAGCCATAAAAGACAAGGAAAAGCAGTATAAAGAGGCTTTAAAAATAGTTAAAAACTCAATTTCTGTATCAAAAACTGAAAAAAACACTTCAAAAAACAGATATGAAAAGCTAGATATTTTTACAAGAGATATTAAAGATAGATTAAGTTCTCACCTATCTACTAAAGTCAATTTTAAAGGTAGAGGTAAACATAAAAGACTGGAAATAGAATATTATAGTGAAGAAGATCTAGAAAGAATTTGTGATTTAATATTGGGAGGAAATTTAGAAAGATGACTAGATTTTATAATATGTACTTGGTTTCCGCCTTTACAGATAAGCCCTTTAAAGGCAATTCTACAGGTGTAATTATTGATAAAGGAGATTTAACTGAAGAAGAAAAGTTAAATATAGCTAAGGATATTAATCAATCAGTTACAGTATTTATAAGAAGAATGGATACTGGTGTTTATGAAACTAGATTTTATACTCCTCATGGAGAAATAAAACTCTGTGGTCATGCCACAATGGCAACTTTTTATGCAATAGCTAAAAATGAATATATATTACCTATTGAAGAAGGAATAAACAAAATAAAGCAATTTACAGCCTTAGGAAAGGTAAGTGTAGAATTAGAATACGAAAACTATCAGATTAAAAATATCTATATGAATTTGAAGATGAAAAATGAAGAGAAAGTTGAAAATTTGGATAAAGTTTTATCTATTTTAGGTTTAAAAAAAGAAGACATAGGTCTACCCTATGTAGATTGTATGCCTAAAAAAATTTCTACAGGACTTTGCGATATAATAATTCCTGTTAAAAATGAAGATATTTTAAAAAATGTTCAAGTTGATTTTAAAGAAGCAAAGAAGCTTTCCGAAATTGAAGACATAATTTCCTACCATGTATTTACTACTAAAGATGGGATAAATATTCATCAAAGAACATTCTCTCCTGTTATAGGAGTTAACGAAGAAACAGGATCAGGTACATCAACTGCTGCTACTATGTATTATCTTCATAATAATTCATACACTAAATCAAATGTGATATATTCAACACAAGGAACCTATGTGGATAGAGTTTCTAAAGTTATTGCTCAGTACAAGGAAAAAGACGGTATAGTGAGAGTCGGAGGTCGTGCTTATACTTTCATGAACGGGGTTTTAGAAATATAATGAGAAAAAATAAAAAGAAGAGTAATTTGTGGAAAATAATTTTAATTTTATTTTTTGTTATACTTCTATTTGTTGGGACTTCAATAATATCTTCCAGAAATAAATTGGTAGATATTGAAGTAAAAGATGTAGATTATATAGAAATTATTGCAAATAAAAGTCAGGTTATGCAAACTATAAAAAATAATAAAGAAATTAAGGAAATTGTATACTCATTGAACAAACTAAGAGGAAAAAAATCCAACAGAGATACTTCTGCAGATACTATAAATTATATCAATGTTTATTTCAACTCAGGTAAAAAAATTGAATTCGTAAAAAGCGGACAAGTAATTAGAGTTGATAATAAGTGGTATGCTTTAAATAGAAGAAATTCTAAATTAATAGAAAAAATAATAAATAAATATCAAACAATTGATTAAAGTGATCTTTATCAAATATCCTTGGTAAAGATGAGTTTATAAAAATATGGTCTGAGAAATAAAACTTGGACCATTTTTTTATGGGATAAATTTCAAATAAAAATATTTTTTATAATTTCTCACCAAAATAAAAAAAAAGACTCCATAAAAATTTTTTAATCAAAAATCTATGAGCCTTCTTCCATTTTTTATATTTAAAAAATTTTAACTTAAATTTTTTAAATTGGTCTTTTATCTGCAGGAATAAAGATATCAACAATTCCTAAAATTACGGCACCAACAACTGCTCCAATAATAGTAACGTGGAAACCATCAACCAATTTACCTGTTATGAAAAGAATAATTGCAGCTGCAATAAAACCTACACTACCTCTACCAAATGGTGAAGCATCAATTCCTGTGAATCTATTTATTGCCCAGTCAAGTAATCCAATCACAACGGCAGCGCTAATAGCTACACCAAAACTATCAACCTTAAAACCTCCTGGTAGCCATGAAGCCACCAAAATAGCTAGTGCACTTACTAAAATTTTAATAATTAATTTAAACATAATTACCTCCTATAATTTTTATATCCCAAATATAGGTATTTCAAACATTTTTATGTATAATTAATTAAGGTGATACTATGAAATATTATAAATTTGAAGTTTTTATTCCACAAGAAAGTTCCAAAATTTTAATTAAGGCCCTTAATGATAGAGGTTTACTTAGGGATGGTTCCTATGATTATTGTTATTCCAAAACAAGTGTAAAAGGTCATTTTAGACCACTTAAAGGAGCAAACCCCTATATAGGAGAAGTTGGAAAAATAGAAGAGCTTTGTGAAGATAAGTTAGAATTTAGGATAAGAGAAAAAGATAAGGATATAGCTTTAAAGATAATAAAAGAAAATCACCCTTATGAAGTTCCAGTAATTAATATAATTCAACTCTTAGATTTATAAAAAAATTATTGGGAAATATAAATAACAAAATAATTTAATATAAAATTGTGAAAGGATGATATTATGTGTACTACAATTCTTGTAGGCAAAAATGCAAGTTATGACGGTTCTACCCTTGTTGGTCGTATAGAAGATTCAGGTTCAGGTATGTTTAAGGCTAAAAAATTTATAGTTGTAAGCCCTGAAGAACAACCTATAGATTACAAATCTGTTAGAACTGATTGTCAAATTAAATTACCAGAAAAATCTATGGCATACACCTGCCTACCAAACGTAAAAAAATGGAGAGGTGTTTGGGGTGCTTGTGGTGTTAACGAAAAAAATGTTTCAATGACAGCAACAGAAACTATAACAACAAATGAAAGAGTTTTAGGAGCAGACCCCTTAATAGAATACGAAGAAGGAGTAGTTAAAAAAGGTGGTATAGGCGAAGAAGATTTTGTAGTTATAACCCTTCCCTATATTGAAAATGCCCGTCAAGGAGTTGTAAGGCTTGGAAAATTAATAGAAGAATATGGAACTTATGAAAGTAATGGTGTAGCTTTTCAAGATGTGAATGATATTTGGTGGTTTGAAACAATAGGAGGACATCATTGGATAGCCAAAAGAGTACCAGATGATGTTTATGTTGTAATGCCAAATCAATTCGGTATTGATGACTTTGATTTCGATGATGCCTTTGATAAAAAAATAAATTATATGTGTTCTGATGACCTAAAAGAATTTATAGAAGAAAATCATCTTAATAGAACTTTAAATGGTCAATTTAACCCAAGAGAAGCTTTTGGAAGTGACACCTATAATGATCTTTTATACAACACTCCCCGCGCCTGGGCTATATATAGATATTTCAACAGAAATTCTTATATTTGGGATGGTCAAGATGCTGAATTTTTGCCTACTAGCAATAATTTACCATGGTCTATGGTTCCTGAAAAAAAGATAACCATAGAAGAATTAAAAACAGCATTCTCAAATCACTATGAACTTACACCTTATGACCCCTATATGATATATGGTGATAAATCACAAAGCGGAAGATTTAGACCAATTGGCATAAACCGTTCAGATGTTCTTGCTTTAACTCAAATAAGACCCTATGTAGACGAAGAAATAAGCGCAATAGAATGGTTGGCATTCGGTTCTAACGTATTTAATGCAATAGCACCTTTTTATGCAAATATAAAAGATACACCCCAATATCTGAAAAATACTACACTAAAGGTAACGACAGAAAATTTTTATTGGGTAAATCGAATTATAGCAACTATGGCTGATGCACATTTTCAAGAAACAGCAGCAGATGTAGAAGAATATCAAAGTGACATCGCAGCTAAAGGACATTACATCATTAAAAAATATGACAAAAAATTCAAAGAAATTAAAGGACAAAATGATGATGTTCAAAAACTATTAGAAGAAGCAAATCAAGAGATGGCAGATTATTTAAAAGAAAGAACAGATAAATATTTAGATTCAATACTTTACACTGCATCTATGGGTATGAAAAATTCATTCCAAAGGTCAGATGCTTAAAAATTAAAAAATAGAAAATAAAAGGTCAGTTCAAAAGCTGACCTTTTGTGGCATTTGTAAAAGAAGTAGAAACTGTGAGCAAAAATACAGAAAATACTTTGCAAGAAAAATAAATAGGACGCAATTTTATAAAGGTTTGTATAGCTGTTAAAATATTGGAAAATACAGCATTGCAAGACTTACAAAATATAAATCACTTTTCAAAACTCTAATTTTACTATAATTTATTTATTAAAAATCTAATTAATTAAAAAATTTTTTGGCAATTAATCTGCTTACTATTTATTTTAATTTTTCTTAGTTATAAATAATTTTTCAATTCTTTTTTGGACATTTTACTAATATCTTTTTTTCTTATTTGTTTTGTAGAAAGGCGGTGTTGCCTTATTATCTTCTTAAAAATGTGTCATTAATAGTCATTTTGGTTATTTTTATAAATAATCTTGTAATTCTTTTTCAGACATTTTACTAAAGTCCAAATCAGATAGTGGTGTCAAGCCATTTTTTCTATCTTCTTCCATTAATCTGTCCCCATCCAATTCATTTTTTATGTTTCCATTAATTAGTTCTGGTGCCCATTTTTCATAACAACCATACCAGCGTGCATTTGGATCTGTAATGATACCATTTACCCTATCTAAGTATGCTTGTCCGTATTCTTGTAGTAAGTCTGGGTTTACGATTGGTTGTTTCTTTATTTTATCTGTGATTTCTGGGTCATTGTCAAATGCTGTTGGCCTATTTTCTGGGTATTTGTCTACTATTGCTTGTTGAATTTTATATGGCTTTCCATATTTGTCTTTACCTTCTAATGGTAAAGGAAAAGTTCCTTGTGCTAGTGGTTTTGGGTCTGGTTTGTTTGGTGTAGGTGTTGATGTACCACCACCTAAGCCTTTTATTATTACTGCTGTTTCTGCTCTTGTTAGTGATTTACTACCATTAAAGTTTTGGTTTTCATCACCTTTTATAAGTCCAGCATTTACTACACTTGCCACCAAATCTTTGTATTCATTTGGAATGCTATCAAAGTCTTTTATACTTGCTGGTGTTGTTGTATCTATCTTTTGATTTTTTAATTTTTCTAGTCCTAATGACAAATATTTTGCCATTTCGTTACGAGTGATTTCTGCGTTTGGGTTTTGGATGTTTGTAATTACTCCCTTTTGTTTTAGATAATCAAATGTTGGCTTGTACCATTCTTCTGAGTTTTTGTAATCAGGACTTTGTTTTTCTCCTATTGAGTTGTTTTGTAGTGTTAAAAATTCAGCATAGGATACTGCTTTTTGTGGTTTGAATGTATTATCTTCATAACCTGAAATGATGCCTTTGTCTGATAATTCATTTACAACACTGTAAAACCAGTCATTATTATTAACATCACTAAAAGTCTTTGCCAAAATATTTGTAGGTGCTATTAAAATAGCACTCAGTGTAATGGTTGAAATTAGTTTTTTGTTCATTGGTTTTTCTCCTTTATAATTATAAATCGTATATACCTTATTTTTAATTATAAGCTTTAGGTAGGTTTAATAAAAGTTTAATATATGATTATTTTAAACAGATCTTTATTAGCAAAAATAGCCTCAAATCTTTTATTCATTTCTCTAAGCAGTTTATTGTAAATTTTAAAAAATTGTGAAAAAAAATCACCTGCTAATGCAAGTGATTTGTGGCGTCCGCGAGAGGAGTCGAACCTCCGGCCCCACGCTTAGGAGGCGTGTGCTCTATCCAACTGAGCTACGTGGACATAATAAAAATATTTTAAAACATTAGTAAAATTATGTCAAGTAAAAGACTACTTGACATAATTTTTTAATTTTTAAATGAATGAATGGGGCTTGGTATAAAGCCACCACGATTTGAAAAATTAGTTGATTTGCTTTTTCCAATGTCCATTATAGGTGCATGACCTAATAATCCACCAAATTCAGCACTTTGTCCTACATCTTTACCTATAACGGGGATAAGTCTTACGGCAGTTGTTTTTCCGTTAATAACACCAATAGCGGCTTCATCTGCAATAATTGCAGCTATAGTTTCACTAGGAGTTGAACCAGGAATTGCAATCATATCAAGACCAACTGAGCATACACATGTCATGGCTTCAAGTTTATCAAAGGAAATATATTTATTTTGACTTGCTTCTATCATACCCTCATCTTCTGAAACAGGAATAAAAGCACCGCTAAGTCCACCAACATGAGAAGAAGCCATGATGCCACCTTTTTTCACAGCATCATTTAGCATAGCAAGAGCAGCAGTTGTGCCATGACCGCCAACGTGTTCTACTCCTATTTCTTCTAAAATTCTTCCAACGCTATCGCCTACGGCAGGGGTTGGGGCTAGAGATAAATCAATTATGCCAAAAGGAATGTTAAGCTCTTTTGCAACTTCTTTTCCAACAAGTTCGCCCATTCTTGTTATTTTAAAGGCAGTTTTTTTGATAGTTTCAGAAACTTCTGTAAAAGATTTATCCTTCACTTTTTTTAAGGCACCAAGAACAGTTCCTGGACCTGAAACTCCAATATTTACTGTGGAATCTTTTTCACCTACTCCATGAAATGCTCCAGCCATAAAAGGATTATCCTCTACTGCGTTAGCAAAAATAACTAGCTTTGCGCAACCAGATGAATCTGAATCTTTAGTAAGTTCTGCAGTTTTTTTAACAATTTCACCCATTTTTTTGCAGGCGTCCATGTTTATGCCTGATTTAGTTGAGCCTATATTTACAGAAGAACAAACTAAAGAAGTTTCTGCCATAGCTTGAGGAATAGAATTTATTAAAACAAGATCAGAATCTGTGTATCCCTTTTGGACCAGGGCAGAAAAACCACCAATAAAATCCACTCCTAAATTATGGGCGATTTTATCAAGAATCTTTGCATAGGGTACATAAGATTTTTCTGAAGTTGCAGCACCTATAATAGATATTGGACTTACAGAAATTCTATTGTTGATAATAGGAATAGAATATTTTTGCGAAATTCTTTCTGTTACGTTTAATAAATTATATGCAATTCTATTTATTTTTTCATAAATTTTTTTACAAGACTTATTGATATCTGGATCTATACAATCAAGAAGAGAAATGCCTAGAGTGACAGTTCTGATATCTAAAAGTTCATTATCCAGCATATTTATAGTTTCTAGAATATTATCTTTATTATTCATAAGAAAAAAACCTCAAATTTTGTGCATAGCATTGAAAATATCTTCATGCATTACTTTTATCTTAACAGATAATTTTTTTGATAAAATATCATAATCATTGATTAAATTTTCAAATTTATCACCTAAGTTAGAAATATCAACAATCATAATCATTGTGAAGAAATCTTCTAATATTGTTTGGGTGATATCAATAATATTAATATTATATTTAACTAAAAGCCCAGTAGATTCATGAACTATACCAGGTTTATCTTTTCCAATAATAGTTATAACAGCTTTCATAAATACCTCCAAGAATAATATCTATTATATATTATTGACATAATATTTTCATTAGTATATATAGAAAATAAAATATTTTATAAAATAAAAAGAATGAATAATTATTTTATAGACCTTACTATAACCAATAATAATTATTCATTCTTAATAAAGACTCATTTGCAATTCCATCCTATGAAAATTTTCTGGTTCTATCACTTATTCTATCACCTATTACCTTCGACTATTAAACTTATATGATTAGGACAATTTATTATGCTAATACTCAAATTTCTAACTCTCAAAATTTGTAGCCATCTAAAAGTCTTATCAATATAAATAATACTGTAAATTTTTTTATATAATCAACAAATTTGAATTTAATTTATATTCAGAAACTTTTAACATACAATTCAAAACCTAAATGTTTTAAATTTAATTTATATCAAAGTCAATGACTGATAAATTTTAGCACATATTATTCTGTTCTGGTCTTTAATCTCTCTATTTTGCTTAATTTCTTAATTAAATTTTTGATAAGTTTATCCTTAAATATAATAAACACAACTACCTATGCTAATTAAAATTTTAGTAAAGGTTAATCATATTACAAATAAGCTCTGATAAAATTTTAAAATCTTTACTAATTTTAAAATTTATATCTGGACTATTAGTTTTAAATAAATATTTAAAATCTAACATCTTTAAATTTAATTTCAAGAACTAAATAATGATTAAAGTCACAAAATAAATATTTTTTGATATAGGATGTAATTGTCATGATTCGAGCCACCAAGATGCGTTCTCTTTATCGCACTAATGAGTTACCGTTCTTGGTATTTATATTATACCCTAAATAAAAAAAATAAACAAAATATTTTAAAATTTTTGTCTATTTTTTATTAATCTTATAAAATTAATTTTTACATTAATATAAATTGAGATTTTCTTTAAAGAAATTTTTTGGAAACTTCATTTTTAATTTTTGCCAATCATTCTCATCAATTTTTAAAATCTTAATGAAATCTTTATCAGCCTTTATATCTTTTGCAAAGGCATAAAAATTGAATTTAATATCTTTATATTTATATGGTCCTTCTACATTGATTTTTGAAGTAAAATAATAATTTTTCTCTAAGGAATCAAATTTAACTTGAAACCTATCTATCCTATTCCAGGCTAATATTTTATAGTTTTGTGGATAGTATGAAATTCTAAAAAACTTTCCCTTGTAGTAGCCTTTAATCATGTTTCTGTTTTCATAATTTTCTCTTATAAAATCAAGAGATATTGTTGGAAATTTAAAATTAAATCCATTAGTGAAATCTAGCAAGTATTTATTATCTGCTGTATATATTTTTTTTATTTCTTTATTCTCATCTATACTAACATTTAGGATAATAATAGAATTATCCTCTATTTTTTCCATAAGTCTATTAAATCTTATTGAAATATTAGGGTATCTGTCAAAAATGTAAGAGTTTTTCTCCTTAAGATATTCAAAAGTTTTTAAGAAAAGAGATTTGGAATCCTTACTATTTAAAATAAGTTGGTAAGAATTATCATCAAGTCTTTTGACCCTTGTGGTCTTAATAAAGTCTACCCATTCTTTTGCTACATATTTTTTTAAATCAACCTTTAAGTCCTGAAAGCTTTTAGGATAGGAAAAATTTTCTTCTTTACTAAAATCCCAGCCCATATCCTTAGAAACATTATTATTTTTTGAAAAGCTTTCAGCAGTATTTTTGTCTATGTAAAAACTTTTATCAAATATTTGAGGATAGGCGATATAAATATCTGAGTTTATAATTTTCTCACTATATTCATTAATATTCTTGTCCTCAACCTTATTATAATACAAATATTTTTCCTTTTTAGTGGCATCAGAAGTATAAATAATATTAATCTTATCATTATTTGAATTTTCTGTATTTCCCAAAAGGGAAAAAGTAAAATTCCCAGAATCACTTATTTTATCAGCCATATTTTTTAATCCTATATTAGGGAAAAAATTATCTATAGATATTAATATTTTATCGTCAAGGGAATAAAATGCTTGAGCAATAATTTTTTTGGGATTATTTTTATAAGAATTGTAGCAATAGGCACTAGCTAAAAGCACTATAATTGATAAAATTATATATTTTTTCTTTCTTTTCATCTCAACACCTGTAATAAATTATTCTTACAAATTAGTTATCTTCATTTATTTCAATATTTAAAGGTATTAAAATAAATTTATTTAAAAGTGCAAGGGCAACAATAAAGGTAATAAATTCTGATATTGCCAAAACATACCATATATTATCTCCACCTGAGAATTTTTCATACAAAAACATAACCATACTTATATTTATAGGAGTTCTAAGTAGAGAGATTATAGTTGCAATTTTTCCCTTTCCAAGAGAGGCAAAAAGAGTAACCATTAAAATATTGGCACCAAGAAACAAAAAGGCTAAGGCGTATTTCTTCAGAGCCTTGTCTGCCAAGTTTAAAAGTTCAACATCATCACTTAAAAATATAAGTGATAAATCTCTGGAGAAAAAGTAGCATATAAGTATTAGAATTATTGCGATACTTGTAACAAATATCAAACCTCTTTTAAGAGATTTTTTTATGTAAGAGTAATAAGCTCTGCCATAATCATATGCAAATAAAGGAGCAAGCCCCTGACTGATTCCAGACATTGTAGATTGACCAAAGGTTGATATATAAGATAAAACTGTATAAACAATTACACCCCTTTGACCAAAATTTCTTAAAAGAACATTATTAAAAAGAAAAACAGTATAACCCATTGAAAGTTCAGAAATGGAATCACCAAAACCTAGGGGTATTATTTTTTTTAATTTTGAAAAATCAAGTTTTTTAGAAAATCTCAGCCTACCTTTTTTTAAAATAAAATGAGAAAGCATAAGAACAGTTGAAACAATTTGACTCATTCCCGTAGCTAGACCAGCTCCAAAAACTCCCATTTTTAAAGGAACAATAAATAGATAATCTAAAAAAATATTAGATATAGCAGCTACAACCACAGAAGCAACCGCAAGTTGGGGATATCCATCCACTTTTACAAGAACTTCTAATTGATAGGTAACCATAAAAAACACGCCAAATACAAGTATTATTCCCAAATATTCTAAAATAAAATTGTGAGTCAAATTATTAGCACCTAATATGGTTGAAATGGGAATTAAAAATATTTTAAGCAATATGGATACAATAATACCAACAATTACAAGACTAATAAGACCAGTTGAAAATACTGTATTTGCAATATCAAATTCCTTTTTGCCCAGCTCATAACCAACTATTGCCTGAGTTCCTATAGAGAAAAGAATACCCAGGGCAAAAAGCAGAGTAACCAGGGGCATAGAAATATTTACGGCTGAAAATTGTATTTCTCCCACATAATTAGCCACAAAAAAACCGTCAACCATTGTATATAAGGAATAGACCCATAAAGACAAAATTGACGAAATTGTAAACTTAAAAAAACGTTTCATGATTAACCCCATATATAGTATATTACATTACATTAATATTATAGCATAGGTAATTTTTAATTGAAATAGAGGGATTTGTTAATAATAAAAGATATATTAGTTTGGGAAAATATGAACTTTAATTATAAAAAAATCCCGCCTTAGCGGGACTTTAATTTTAAATTATCTAATAACTGAAAATAAAAGTTTAGAAGCTTCTTTTGCAGAATCTTTGATATCTTCACTTACATCTTTAGATTCTTTTTTATCTTCTTCTTTTTTTACATCTTTATCATTTGCTGGAGCTTTATCTTCTTTTTTAGCTTCTTCTACTGATTTTTTAGCTTCTTCAAGTGCCTTTTTTTCTTCAGCCTTTATAAGTTCATCAAGTTTAGAATCTTCAACATTATATAAATCAACAGTACTAAAGAAATCTTCTTTTTGATATTTAACCTTATAGCCTAAAGATTCAGCTACAAATCTTACAGGTAAATAAGTTTTGTTTTCAATTATTGTTGCAGGAGTATCAAGCTTAACTTCTTTGCCGTTAACAGTTGCAACATTTTTGCCTATAGTTAATTTGATTTCATTTTTGTCAGATTTTAAAGTAACTTCTTTTTTAGCTTTGTCATAAGAAACTTTAGAGCCTAAGCTTTCAAATAAAGATCTGCAAGGAATCATTGTTCTGTTATTAACGATTTTAGCTTGGTCAGGTGTATCAAGAACTTTGCCATTAACTCTTATAATAACAAAACTTTCAACGTCTGAACCCATTATAGACATTAAATCTTTTTGTGTTAATTTCTTAACGTCTGTAGGAATAACAACCTTGGCATTTTCATCTTTTTCAGTAACTGCTTTCATATCTAGAGTAAATTTAAATGAATTTTCTACATTAACAGTTATTTTTGAATTTTGTGTAACTTTGTTGTCTTCAAAAGTTGTAGTTTGATTGATGCTAGAACCTTTTAAAATATTTTTAATTTCAGCGAAAGTTTTATTTAAATCTTCTTTTTTATAAGAATCTTTAAATTTAGAAATTTCATCTTTATTGATAAGTTCATTTGGCATTTGAGCTTTTTCAAGCATTGGCATTAATTTTTCAACAACTTTATCCCAATTAGATACTGAAAGTTCAATAGCCTTAGAAAGGTCGGCTAAAATATCATCAATATTTGCTTTATAAGTGTAAGTATTTCCTTTTACTTGAATATCAGTGCTTGGTTTGAAGTTTGGAAGTGCAGTTTTATAAAGATCTATTAAATCTGCCTTGAATTCTTCAGAATCAAAATATTTTATTGAATTTTGGTTTTGACCATAAGAACTTGGAAGTTCAATATAGTTTTCCTTGATATCTTTAGCAAATTCAGGACTTAAAGATGTGAAGAAATCTTTAGAGAAGATAACTCTATCTTTATCAACAAAGATATCAAAAGATAAACTATCTTTTACGTTTTTAAGTTCTTCAGCTTTTGCACCCAATTTTGTCATTTGAGCTTTAAAGTCTTTAAGATTAGCTGTTACAGTAACTTTAGCTTTTTCTTGACCTTCGCTTTGTCCCTTAAAGCTAGCAGGTAATTTGAAAGTTACTTTTTGACCATTTTCAGGGTTAGTAACTTCAAAATTATAAGTAAGTTCAGCATTTACATTTGAACCTTTCCAGCTTGATACTTTTTTACTAGCATCTAAATAAGCTGTAGTATTTGGTGTACAAGCAACTAATGACATAAGCATTGCTAGTACTAGAAATATACTAATTAATTTCTTTTTCATATAGATCCTCCTAATTCATATACTATAAGCTATATTTTAACTTATATCCGTACACAATACAATAAATTAATCATTAAGTAAATATTAAGTTTTTATTAAAAACCAGAAAAAATGAAAATAATATTTGCAAAAACTAAGAATTAAAATTTAATTTATTTTGGTCAAGTTTTCCATTTTTTGCAGCATCTTCTAAAATTAGTACAGCACGGGCTGCAGAATTTAAAGAATCAATGTTTACCCTATAAGTACCAAATTGGTCTTTACCTTTTATAAATATGCCAATTTTTTTCTTAGCAGTAGCACATGATTTAATTGATTCATAGGGAAAATAATAATCACCTAAGACAATCCCATCATCATAATAGCCAACAACTGTCGCATACTTATCTCTTCCATTTTTAAAAGAACCCTTAGCAAGAATAGTATAAACATTAGTTTGTCCATCTTCTTTTATTGGGAAATTTCCAAATTGTAGGTTCATTATATAAAATATAAATAGGAATATAAGCACATAAGGACTGGCTAAATTTTGGAAGAGCTTATCTTTTGGGAAAAATAGCATTGCAGAAAAATAAATATTTACAAAAACAATTATCAAAGTATAAAGAATCATATTAGTGTAATACGTAGCTTTTCTAATTTTTAATCCTGGAAGACTTAAAATTTTTTTATAAGATGAAAAAATACTTATGATTGTTGATAAAAATAAGTAATTTATCATGACCCACATAAAAAGATATAAAACTCCGCCTTCCCCTACAATATTGGTATTATAAAAAAGCTCCAGTCCCAAGGGTATGAGAGCTGAAATAAACATAATTAATAAAGTTTTTGATTTTGGCAAAATTATCCCTCCATAAAAAAATTATATCATTTATAATATTATTAAAAAAGAGGTCTTATATGAATTTTAAAACTTATGGAAATATAACAAATGAGAAAATTTTACTACTCGCACCAGTTCTTCCTAAGGATCAAGAACTTACAAATATTTTAAAGCCCTTAAATGATTATTATTTAATAATTCCAGATTTAGCTAAAAGAGATGAAGATTTTATTTCATTTCAAAGAGATGTAGATAGCATTTATAAATATTGTAGAGATGAGAATATAAAAAATTTTAAATATATTTGTTCTTTTTCATATTGCTCAAACATTGCTATTTATATGCTAGAAAGAAATTTAGTAAAGGTGGAAAAAGCAGTATTAGAGGGAGTTATAAATATAAATATTAATTTTATTTTTAAAAAAATATTAAAAATGAAATTTTCAAATTATAGGAAAAAAATTGAAAAAGATGAGCATACAATTGAAAAGATAAATAATCTTTATCCCAATATGTATAAAGAGATAAAGGAACTTGCAGAAAATATAAATGACAAAAGTTTAGACAACTTTTTAAGCGAAGTTTCTAATTTTAAATTTAGTAAAATAAAAATACAAGTCTTTTATTTATATATGGGAAAAAAGATCCGTCTTTAAAAAATATTGAAAAATTAAAAAAGAAATACCTTCAAGCAGACTTTTTGAGCCTGGAAGGTATTGAACATGGAAATATAATTTTTAAAGATTCAAAAACTTATTTTAATCTTCTCAAAAGTTAGGTCTATCAAATTGACCTAAGTGGTATTTTTCAACAATTGCAATAATTTTTTCTGCGTAATGCTTATCTGTAGCATAACCTGCATCTTGAAGATATTGAGAAGCTTCTCTAAAATCACGAGCTTCTTTAACCTTTTTGTATCTTTTGCTTTGACTTATAAGTTTACCATAATGGTTGAATGAGTCGCTTTTTGAAAGATATTTTTTAAAAGCCTCATTTACAGAAGTTGTCTGTCCATTTATAACTTCATTTGTTTTTAAAACTACAGAATCTTCATTAGACCTTGCCTTGATTCCAAAATAATTATTATATTCAAGCGATAACAAACTCCTGCCATAATCACTTTCTAAGGCTGATTGTGCCAAGACAACTGACGTAAAAAGTCCAAACCTATCGGCTGTTGATTGGGCAAGTTCAAGAGTTTCATCGAGATATTCTTTTTTGTAGTCACTAAAATTATTAGGACTTTTAAAAGTTAGGAAGAATAAGGCAAAAAGCACACATATTATAAGTGGAAAAAATAGTAAGCATCCACAACCTTTTCTGATCATAAAAAACCTCTCTTTTATTTTATTATAGCATAGCTTATTAGGTTAAATATTTAAGAAATTCTTAAAATCATTGTCTTATATGGTTTTACAATTAAAATATTATTTGTTAAAATAAGTACCGAGGTGCTTTATGAGAAGATTTACAGCCCTATTTTTATTAGGAATAATACTTATTTTAAATATAAATGTCTTTGCACAAAAAGATGTTTCTATTGACAAGAATACTTCAGTAAAAGCTACTGAAGAGGCTAAGGAAGAAAAAAAAGAAATTAGAGATCAAAATATTCTTGTACCTACAAAAGACGGAGTGCAAAAAGCAACGGCTGAAGAAGCTGGAAAAATTGAAGAATATGAAAAATATTCTTTAGAAGAATTATCTAAGTCTTATCTTTTGGGAGATTATCAATCAGGAAAAATTCTTGAAGCCTATAATATTGACGAGGTTAGACCCATGGCCTCAACATCAAAACTTGTAAGTATTTTTGTAGTTTTTGATAAGATTAAAGACGGGACCATTTCAAAATCTGACGAGCTGACAATAGATAGAGAATCATCAATCTTAGGAGGCTCAACTTTTAAACTTAAAGAAAATGATAAGATGACAGTGGATGATTTAATTAAGGCTAGTATGGTAGTTTCAGGAAATGATGCTATTACAGCCCTAGCTAAACATATTTCTGGTTCTGTTGAAGCTTTTAGTGTTCTTATGAATAAAAAATGTAAAGATTTGGGACTTAAAAATGCACATATGGTTAATCCAACAGGACTCACTAATTATGCTATTGAGGATTACAACAAAATGACCACAAGGGAAATGTTTATCCTTTCCTGCGAGCTTATAAAATATTATCCTGAAATTCTTAATTATACTAAAGAGGCTTATTTAAAAGATGAAGACAGAAACTTTTTGGAATACAATACAAACCCGATTTTGGGGATAGTACCAGAAATTGACGGATTAAAAACAGGATATACTAACGCATCAGGAAGGACAGTAATTTCTACAGGTTTAAAAAAAGGAATTGAAGGCAAGTCAAAAGATTTAAGATTAGTAGGCATTGTAACAGGATGTAACGGTGATTGGCAAAGATATGTTGCAATAAAAAGGTTAATGAGCAAGGGCTTTGACAATTATGAATATACAATTTTTGGGACTGAATCAAAACCAATTCAAAATATAAATGTTGAAAATGCACAAGACGCGCAGACGCCAGTATTTATTAAGAGCAAAGGCTATGC
Organism: Peptoniphilus sp. oral taxon 836 str. F0141; assembly: GCF_000179335.1. Lineage (NCBI taxonomy): Bacteria > Bacillati > Bacillota > Tissierellia > Tissierellales > Peptoniphilaceae > Peptoniphilus > Peptoniphilus sp. oral taxon 836. Next base: position 16,892 of record NZ_AEAA01000124.1, on the reverse strand, counting down.
ACTTGTAAATAAAAAAGAAAATATTAAAAAAGATATAAAAATTATCAGTGAACTTAAGGCTCCTATTGAAGCCGGAAAAAAAGTTGGAACCATTAAATATTACTCTTCAGGAGATTTAATTTTTGAAAGTGATTTAATAGTTAAAGATAAAGTTTATGAAAAAGGCATATTACAAAGATTTGTAAGAATTTATGAAGATATATTTAAGAATATTGAAAGGGAAGTTAGTTGAATATAATAGCAGTTTCTTTGGGAGGAGCTTTAGGTTCAATATCTAGGTATCTCTTAGGCTTTATACCAATAAAAATATATGACAATAATATTATTACTATAATAATAAATATTTTAGGCTCATTCTTAATAGGTCTAATAGTAGCAGCAAGTTTAAAATCAAGCATAAGTGAATTTAAGATTAATTTTCTAAAAACTGGATTTTGTGGAGGGTTTACAACATTTTCCACCTTTTCCCTTGAAATAATTAATTTATTAGAAAAAGGGAAAATAATATTAGCCCTATCATATTTGTTGTCATCAGTAATATTTAGCCTTCTAGCAATATACTTTGCATTTAAGCTTGTAAAATAACCACACCACCAATTAAATTTGGTGGATTTTTTTGTTTTTTTAGATAATTGAAATAGGATATATAAAAATATTAATAAAATAAAAATATATAGGATATTATCTTTAAATAAAAAAGGTTTTCACATATATTAGATTAATATGGTTAGGAAAAATAAAGAAGGAGAATATACTTATACAAATAAGTATAGAGAAATTAAGGAAAAAAAAGAAAATAAAAATTTAGATGAAGACTTTATTTGTTATATAAAATATTTAGAAAAGAAAAATATCTTTTTAAAAGATATTTTTATTGAAGGCTTTAAAGAATACGTAAAGATAATAAAAAAACTTAGCTACCTATTTTCACTCCACTAGAAAATTTTTATGTGATAATTTATTATAAATCAATAAAAATTTCAATAAAAAAATCTCGAGATTTTTCTCTCGAGATTTAAAAAAATATTTTATTCTTCTTCTGATTCTAATATTTTGGCAGCCATTTCTTTACCGAGATTAATCAAGTCTTCTAATTCTTCTCTAGTTGCAGCGCCTTGAATTTCTGGTTGATGTTCTAATACATTGTACTTTCCATCTTCCATATATTTTTTAAGATTCTTTAAGGCTCCACCGCTCCATGAGTAAGAACCGAATATTGCCCAGAAATTATTTTTCATTCTTTGGTGAGATATTTCTGTAAGAAGGAAATTCATTGGTGGGAATAGAGAATTATCGTAAGAACAAGAACCTAAAATAACACCTCTATATCTCCAGGTATCTGTTAATAAATAGGATAATGGAGTTTTTGCCACGTCCCTAATTTTTACATCATTAAGCCCGCCACGAACTAGACCTTTTGCAACGGCTTCAGCCATTCTTTCAGTATTTCCATACATTGAGCCATAAATTACAACACAGCCCTTAACGGTTTCTTGTTTTGCAAGAGAAATATAAAAATCTACAATTCTTTTTGGATCTTTTCTCCAAATGGGACCATGAACGGTACAGATTGTAGAAATTTCTAAATCTTTAAGTCTTTCTAAGGCTTTAAGAGCTTGTTTTGCATATTTACCAACTATATTTATAAAATATCTTGCAGCTTCTTCTTTGTAGTGGTCATCAAATTGAATTTGATCATCGAAAATGCCACCGTTTAAAGTTCCAAAACCACCGAATATATCTTGTGAAAATAAAACTTTACTTGCTTTTTCGTATGTTACCATGGATTCAGGCCAGTGAACCATCGGTGTAAGATAAAAATCAAATTCTCTATCTCCTAATTTTAAATGTTCCCCATCTTTAACAACCCTTACATTTTCTGTAACTCCATAGAAATTTTTAAGCATTGGCACAGCCTTTGGTGAAACTATAATTTCTACATCGGGATATAGATCTATAAGTTCAGGAACAGAAGATGAATGGTCGGGTTCAAGGTGGTTCATAATAATGTAATCGACTTTTTCATCACCAAGAATTTCCTTAATTTTTTCAATATAAACGGAAATAGTATTTATCTTTACCAAATCCACTATAATGTTTTTTTCTCCCTTAATTAGAAATGAGTTGTAAGCAACTCCGTTAGGTAGTGGCCACATTCCTTCAAATTTTTCTGTTTGCCTATCATTAGTTCCTATATAATAAATATTATCCTTAATGGGGGCAGTTACTAAATATTCCATATTTTCTCCTTTCAACAAAAATTTTAATTTATACATATATTCCCTTTCAATAAAGGGAATATAGATTTGTATTTAAATTATTAAGTATTGATAAATTTAACTACACTTTACCACATATATTTTTTATTGAAAAATATAAAATTATTCATAAAATTCTGTAAATAAATGTTTTTGTCCTTTATGTTTATAGCCTAGAATTTGACCTAAATTTACATTTTCGCTAGATCTTAGTATGTTAATATCAGCATTTTCATTTTCTTTAAGCAGACTCTTTACAAGTTCTTTAACATAATATCTTTTGTTACCTGATTTTTTCTTTGTTACTGTGCAGGCACAGTCAAGAGGATTAAGACCTGTTGATTTCATGAATCTAATTATAGCTTCTTCTTTAACAAGATACATTGGTCTTATGAGTTCCATATCAGAGAAATTTTTAGCCTTTAATTTTGGCATCATAGTTTTATAATCTCCTGCAAAGATTATATTTAATAGTATTGTTTCAATAACATCGTTAAAATGATGACCTAAGGCTAGTTTATTACATCCAAGCTCTTTGGCTTTTGAGTAAAGATTACCCCTTCTCATTCTAGCACACATATAGCAGGGAGAATCTCCATTTGTTAATTTTTCAGCAACTTCAAAAATATCTGATTTGTATAGTTTAACGGGTATGCCAAGTTTTTTGCAATTATAAAGTAGATTATCAGAATTTTCTTTTATATAGCCAGGATCCATTGCTATAAATTCTAGAGAAAAATCCACCTGCCTATGTTTTTTTAGTTCTTGCATTAATTTTGCAAGAGTTAGGGAGTCTTTTCCTCCGGAAATGGCAACAGCAATTTTATCTCCGTCTTGTATAAGTTCGTATTCTTTACAAGCTTTAATAAATTTTCTAAATATATCTCTTCTGTAAGTCTTAATTAATGACTTTTCTATATCTTTAATTTCTTTAACTTCATTTTCTTTTTCCATCATATTACACTTTCCCATTTAATAGATTATATCATATTATTAACTTATTTTTTATAAAAATTACTAAGACATTGTTGCAGATAATACTGGCTAAAAGTTATTTTTTTGCCCATTTTTGTTAATGTGTTATAATTAAAGAGAATATAATTTTATAAGAAGGGAAAAAATGAATAAATATAATATTGAAAAAAATTTCACCCTATTAACCGATTTTTATGAATTCACCATGGCTAATGGGTATTTTCAAGAAGGCATTGGAGAAAAGATTGTTTATTTTGAAATGTTTTTCAGAAGCGTTCCTGATGACGGTACATATGCTATTATAGCTGGGCTTGAACAGTTAATTGAGTATTTTGAAGACTTGCATTTTGCAGAAGATGATATTGAATTTTTAAGAACAAAAAAAATATTTTCAGAAGAATTTTTAGATTATCTTAGAAAGTTTGAATTTAAATGTGACGTATGGGCATTAGAAGAAGGCTCTGTTGCATTTCCGCAAGAACCTCTAATTATTGTTAGGGGACCTGCCATTCAAGCTCAAATGCTTGAAACTATGGTTTTGTTAACCATTAACCACCAATCAATGATTGCTACAAAGACTAATAGAATTGTAAAGGCTGCTGGCGGAAGACCTGTTTCTGAATTTGGTTCAAGACGTGCTCAAGGATATTCTGGAGCAAATCTTGGAGCAAGGGCTGCTTATATAGGGGGAGTTATAGGTTCTGCTAACACACTTTCCGATAAACTTTTTGGAGTTCCAGCTCTAGGAACAATGGCTCATTCTTGGGTACAAATGTTTGATTCAGAATTAGAAGCGTTTCGTGCCTTTGCAAAAGTTTATCCGCAAAACTGTTTATTGCTTGTAGATACTTATGATACTTTAAAAAGTGGTGTTCCAAATGCTATTAAGGTATTTAATGAAGATGTACTACCAAAGGGATTTAGACCAAAGGGCATAAGAATTGACTCAGGAGATATAGCTTATCTATCTAAAAAAGCTAGAAAGATGCTTGACGATGCAGGATTTGAAGACGCTTTAATTATGGCATCAAATTCTCTTGATGAATTTACTATAAAAAATATATTGGTTCAAGGTGCCAAGATTGATGCCTTTGGTGTTGGTGAAAGACTTATCACTTCAAAGTCTGACCCTGTATTTGGTGGAGTTTACAAGATGACAGGAATTGAAGGAAAAGATGGTAAAGTTATTCCAAAGATTAAAATTTCTGAAAATGTAACAAAAATTACAATACCCGGCTTTAAAGAAATTCATAGATTTTATGATAAATCTTCAAACAAAGCTATTGCAGATGTTGTTTCTTTGCATGATGAAGTTTTGCCTGAAGATAAACTTGAAATCTTCCACCCAATTTATACATGGAAGAGAAAGACTTTAAATAATTATTACAGCAAAAAATTGTTAGTACAAATTTATGATAAGGGTAAGTTAGTATACAAGATGCCAAGTCTTGATGAAATTAGAAATAAAGCTCAATCTGAAATTGATTCTCTTTGGGATGAAGTTTCAAGAATTGACAACCCAACTGAATATATAGTGGATTTATCCGAAGAACTTTGGAAGACTAGAGATGCATTACTGAAAAAGTATGGCAAAAACTAGCTTTTAAAAAATTTAAAAAGGAAAGAAATAAGACTGATTAGAAAAGAGGAAGTATGCAATATTACGGAAATGTTTTTAGACCGCCCAGTGAGGCAAGATCTTTAATTATTCAAGCAACTGTTGGATGTGCTCACAATAAATGTAGCTTTTGTTATATGTATAAAGATGATAATTTTATAATTAGACCCTTAGAAGATATAAAAAAAGACCTCATCGAAATGAGCCAATATGGAAGTTACTGGAGAAGGATTTTTCTAGCTGACGGTGATGCTCTTGTTTTAAAAACAAGTGATCTTTTGGAGATTTTAAAAACCATCAAGCAATATTATCCCAATATTGAAAGAGTTTCATCTTATGCTACTGCAGGGGATATAAATAGAAAATCTATAGAAGAGCTTACGGCTCTTAGGGATGCAGGCCTTGAAATGTTATACATTGGCTTTGAATCTGGTGATGATGAAATTTTAAGAAAAATAAATAAGGGCCTAACTTATAAGGATTATGTATCTGCAATGGCTAAGTGTAAAGAAGTTGGTTTTAAAACTTCAATCACTATAATAGCTGGTCTTGGTGGAGTAGAACTTATGGAACAAAACGCTAAAGGTACAGCGAAAATTATTTCAGAAACTAAGCCTGATTATGTGTCTTATCTTACTATGAGAATATATAAAAATACACCACTTTATCTCGATTATATAAATGGCAAATTTAATATGCCAAATGCTGAAGAGATTTTACAAGAAATGAAAATATTTTTAGAAAATGTGGACTCAGAAGGAACAATTTTTAGGTCCAATCATGCCTCTAATTATGTGTTATTAGCTGGTACATTGAACGAAGATAAAAAGGGACTAATTGAAGCTATAGACAAAACCTTAAAAAAGAAGAATTTTGTTCCTGAAGTTTTAAGAGGTTTTTAACATATGAAAGTTTACAGATTTAACTTAGATTTAGAAAAATTTGATAATTTTTTAAACACAAATAGACTTTTTATTCTTGAAGATAAAAATATTTTAAGCAAAAAAGATTTAGATGATTTTTTGCTAGAAGAAAAAAATAAGAAATATAAAAGCCTTGTCAATAATTTTTTGAAATTAGATGTGGGTGATTTTGTTTGGCTAAGGGCAAAAGAAGAGTATGCCCTTGGCAAAATTAAAAGTAATGTTTTTTATAATGAAGCTTTGGAAGTTTCTTTAGATATTAAAAAAGTTTCTTATGAAGAAGTCCCACAAAAACTTAAAAAAGTGACAAGGGGTTCAAAACTTATCAGTATTAATGATGAGTATATATTTAGTGAAAGTAAGAAAATTTATGATAAATCTTACGACTATTCATCTTATGTGGACAGCGGACTTATAACTATAAAAAATAATAGGGCTGCCTTAGATGTAGGTTATGAAAATACCAATAGAGGAAATTTCCCACCAGCTTTAAGAAAAAGTGGGCAAGTTGCTATATATAAAGACAGGGAAAATATTAAAATAAACTATAAGAACCATAAAACTCCAGAAAAAGAAAAGCATGAAGAAAAAAATTTTGACTTAATTTTTGAGATGAATCCAAAGGAAGAGAAGGAAGAAAAAAGCTTACTTCCATTGAGAGCGTCTGATATAAATATGGAAAGTCTTCCCCTAGTTTACTCAAAATTTTTAAAATTACAGTTTGACTTTGCCAAAGAATTTACAAAAACTTCCATGGAAAATTTAGCTAAAGTAAATATTAAATTTTGGCAAGAATATTTAAAGTTGTTAAAAGAATGAAATTAATACTAAGTTTGGAAAAATTTCTCATTGACTGCTCAATGGGCATGAAAAAAGCTGCACAAATTGCTGGTTCAGTGATGGACTATAAACCACTAGATGAAATTAATCTAGAAAAGTTTTGTTCTCCATCTATAATTAAGAGTGCTATGGAAGTTTATAATATTAAAGAAATTGAGGCTAAGGTTTTTTTTAAGTGGTATGGAGATTATTTCAACAGGATTGGTAAATATGAAAATGAATATTATAAAGGTGCTTTAGAACTTTTAAATGATTTAAAAAAAGATTATGATATTTCTGTATTTACCGAGCTTTATAGTCTTCAAGCCAGACAAATTTTGAGAAAAAAGGATATTCTTAAAGATTTTGAGCTTGTTGGCGGAAAAGAAAAAGATAGAGAAAATAATGAAAAATACCATATTTTGGAGACTCTTGTTAAGAATTTAAAAACAAAGGATGAGATTGTTTTTATTTCCTCTGATATGGAAGATATAAAAGTTGCAAGTGAATTGCTTCTTAATAATATATATTATGATTTTAGTGAGAATAAAGAAATAAATGTAGATTTTATAAGGGATAAGTTGGAGCAAATAAAATGAAAATTAATAAGGATGATAAAGATAAAGATTTAGAAATTGAAGAAGAAAAACTCCACTCATCTGAGGGGAAAATAAGTTTTTCCAATGATGTATATAGAAATATTTTTCTTGTGCTTTTAGGTTTTTCTACAGTTTGTTACTTATTTTTAAATCAAAAAGGAATTTCAAAAATTTTTATAACTTTACTAAGTATAATGTTTCCCTTTATACTTGGTGGAGTTCTCGCATTTATGATAAAAATTGTACTGAATTTCTTTGAAGAAAAATTATTTAATAAGATAAAAAGTGCTAGATTTCAAAAACACAAAAGAAAAATTTCAATATTAGTTTCAATTTTTGTAATATTTTTAATAATTTTTATAATTTTAAGAATAGTTGTACCTCAATTTATATCATCTATATCAAAACTGCAAACTGCTCTACCGCCTTTAATTCAAAAGGCTATAGATAAAAGTAGAAATATAGCTTTTATAAATGAGTATTCAGATAAGATGCAAAAAATATATGATCATTTGTCTGTTTCAAAGATTTTTGATCAAATTAGAGAATTTGTTAAAAACCAAGGAGATAATTCTTCAATAAGCACGGCTTTTCAAAGAGCTTATTCGACGGCTACAAATATCTTAGGTGGTATAGTTAATTTTGTTCTTGCCCTTATAACGGCAATCTATATTTTATCTGATAAGGAACACTTGGAATATCAATCAAAAAGAATAGTTTATTCAATTTTCTCCAAAAAAACCTCAGGAAAAATATTTCATGTATTTAAGCTTTTACATCAAAATTTTGAAGGATTTATCAGGGGACAAATCATTGATTCAACTGTTCTGGGAATAATTGTCTTTATATTTTCTTTTTTGGCAAAAATGCCGAATGCTACAACTCTAGGAGTTCTTGCAGGAGTTACAAATCTTGTTCCTATTATTGGACCATTTATCGGTGGCTTTATGGGATTTGTTTTGATTGTAATTGATGATTTTTCAAAGGCTATAATATTTGTAATTTTTATTTTCATTATGCAGCAAGTTGAATCAAATTTAATCTATCCAAAGCTTGTCGGTGGTGCCGTTGGTTTACCAGCCCTTTGGACACTAATTGCAATTACTGTTGGTGGTAGCCTTTTTGGAGTTGTAGGAATGTGGGTTTTCATACCTTTAACTTCAACTATATACACCCTTATTGGCGAATATACCAAATATAAGATAGATAAAAAAGATATTGATTTAAGAATGCGAAAGGTATAGAATAATTTATCAAAAGTTAACATAATTTTAAGAAAAAAATCTATTTAATATTAAATCACTATAACTATAGTGATTTTTTACTTTTGAAAGGAAATTGATAATAAAAATCTATTAAATCTAGTTTTCTTCTGCTACAATAATTATAAAAAGGTGGTTTATGACTGATAATAAATATAAAAAAAATATAGGAAAAATAAATAGGGTAAATGAACTTACGAAGACTTCTGTATTAGGATTATTAAGTAACTTATTTTTATTTATGACTAAAGTTTTAATGTATTTTTTTACCGGTTCAATGTCTATTTTATCCGAAGCTTTAAATAATCTTAGCGACTGTTCATCATCTATTATTTCAATAATGGGTGTAAAATTTGCTCAAAAACCCAATGACAAATCGCACCCCTATGGACATGGACGTATAGAGTATTTAATAACACTTGTTATTTCAGGCATGGTTTTAGTTGTAGGGGGGAATTTTGTTTACTTTTCTTTTAAGAAGATAATCCATCCCCAAGCCTTAAACTATCCTTTTTATACTTTGGTACTTTTATTTTTATCTTTACTTGTAAAAATTTGGCAGTCAGGTTTTTATTTAAAAAAATCTAAACTTCTTAATTCTTTAGCTTTGAAAGCTCAAAGCAAGGATTCTTTATCAGATTGTCTTATAACTTCTGTAGTTTTAATTGGTGTAATAATTCAAAAATTTACCGGACTTAAAATAGATAGCTATATAGGTCTTTTAGTTGCACTATTTATAATATATACGGCAATAGAACTAATTAATCAGACAATTTCTATTTTAATCGGTAAGGGTCTAAGTGAAGAATTAAGACAAGAGATTATTTCTAAGGTTTCATCTTATGAAGGAATATCTAATGTTCATTCCATTATTGTAACTGATTTTGGACCGGAAAATATCATAGTTATACTTGATGCTGAAATTGCCTACAACTTAAGCCTAGAAGAAGCGCACAATATTGTAGATAAGGTAGAAAGAGAAGTTTCAAAACTTTTAAATATTAAGCTAATAATTCATACTGATCCTCATGGCTCAGCAAGTAAATTAATTGAACAGATAAGGAAAAAACTCCATATAATAATAAGAGAAAACTTAAATCTTTATTCTGTATATGATATAGTAAATGATGGTGATACTTTCCATATTGAGTTGGATTTTAACGGAAGAATAATAAGAGATGAAAATGCAAAGGAGGAGCTTAAAGAAACTGTTGTAAAATCTTTGAAAGAAGAATTTCCTGATTATAATTTTGTGATCAGATTACTAGCAGTTTTTTGATTATTATGAAGGCATTGATTGTTGGAGTAGGTAAACTTGGCTTTAAACTTGCCGGTGCCCTACTCGATGAAGGTTATGAAATTTGCGTTATAGATAACAATGAGGATGTAATAGAAAACGTTTCAAATGTGTTAGATGTATTTTCAGTTTGTGCAAATGCTCTAGATTTTGGGGTGTTAATGGAACTAGACATATCTACTTTTGATATAGTAATTTCTACAACAACTAATGACGAAGCTAATGTAATTTTATGCTCCATTTCTAAAAAATTAGGGGCTAAATATTCTATTGCAAGAGTTCGTGACCCTGAGTACAGAAAATATTTGAAATTTATGTCTGATGAGTTAGACATTGATTATATAATAAATCCTGAATATGCTACTGCAAAAGTTATAGATAAGTATTTATTAAAAAAATATCAACTCTATGCTAATGAAGTTGCGGGTGGAAAAATAAGGCTTGTAGAGTTTAATATTGGTCAGGATCCGGAATTTATTGGTAAAAAACTTATAGACTTAAATACTTTTGATAAATTAATTGTAGCTGCTATTTCTAGAGATGGAAAAGCCATAGTACCTAATGGTATGACGGAATTAAAAGCTGATGATGTTATACTTCTTTCCGGAATTACTGAAGATATTGAAGCTTTTGATAAAAAATACTCTGGCATATCTAAAGAAAAAACAGTCAGAAAAGTAATGATACTAGGGGGAGGTAAGGTTGGATTTTACCTTGCAAGCCTTCTTGTCAATGAAAAAATAGATGTTACAGTTATAGAACTTAATAGGGATAAGTGTGTAAACATTAAAGAGAAACTTCCTGGTGTTGAAGTAATAAATGGAGATGGAACAGATATAAATTTATTGGAAGAAGAAATGTTTCATACTTTTGATGCCTATGTTGCAGCAACTGGCATTGACGAAGCAAATTTACTTATGAGCCTTGTAGTTAAAAGAGCAGGAATTTATAAATCTGTTGCAAAAATTTCCAGGACAAATTATGACGGTATTATTGATAAGCTAAATATTGATGCTGTTTTCAATAAGTCTTACATTACAGCCTCAGAAATTTTAAAGGTTATTAGGGGTAATGACTCCCAAGCAGTCAGCCTTCTTTTAAATGCTCAAGTTGAATGTAATGAATTTATTTTAAAAAAGAAACTTGCCATTTGTGGGCAGTCACTTAAAGATTTAGCCTTACCCAAGGGCATTCTTTTCATAGCCTTGATTAGAGGTGAAGAAACTATTGTGCCAAATGGTGATACTGTTCTTGAAGATGGTGACAAGGCAGTAGTTTTTGCAACAAAAAATGAGATAAGTAATATGAAAAATTTATTTAAACGTACAAAAATTATTGATGGAATATATAATAAACTAACTAAGAATTGATATAGAGGTTAAAATGAATCGCTCGTTAATTGTTAAAATTTTAGGTATAATTTTGTTAATTGAATCCTTTTTTATGATTCCTTCTTTAGCTATATCACTTTATATGCAAGATGGCTCATCGATAGGTTTTATAGTCACAATAATTCTTCTGATTATAGTTGGTGCTTTAACAAGATTTATAGAAACTAAACATAGGACACTTGCTCCGGCAGATGGTCTTGTAATTGTAACTTATGCTTGGATACTTGTTTCAATTTTTGGATCTTTACCATTAATTATTGATATGAATATGTCTTTTCCAGATGCTTTTTTTGAAATAGTTTCAGGTTTTACTACAACAGGTGCTAGTGTAATAAATAATATTGAATCTTTTCCAAAATCTGTTGTATTGTGGAGAAGTATAACTCACTGGATTGGTGGGATGGGGATTTTAGTTTTTACAGTTTCTCTTCTTCCTAAACTTGGTGTTGGAGGTTTTCAAATTTTTAAAAGAGAATCGCCTGGACCTGTAAAGGGAAAAATTGAGGCGAAAACTTCAGACACAGCTAAAAAATTATATATTATTTATGTTGTTATAACTATTTTGCTTTTTCTATGCCTTAAATTTTTTGGCATGGATGTTTTTGATGCCTTGGTACATACACTAGGTGTTGTAGGTACAGGAGGTTTTTCTTCTAAAAACACATCTATTATGGGATATTCAACACCGATTATATTTACTATGTCCTTTTTTATGATTGTTTGTGGAAATAATTTTTCAATATATTATTCTCTTTACAGAAGACGATTTAATGAAATTATTAAAAATGAAGAATTGAGATTATATTTATTCATAACTATAGCAGCAATTTTACTTATCAGTATAGATTTATATTTAAAAGGAGTCGCAAGTCCCTTTAAAAGTTTTAGAGATGCAACATTTCAAGTGACATCAATTGAGTCTACTTCAGGTTTTGTATCTACAGATTATGACTTGTGGCCTTCATTTTCAAAATATATATTATTTGTGCTTATGTTTATAGGCTCTTGTGCAGGTTCAACTGCAGGAGGTCTTAAGGTCATAAGAATTGTCGTTTTATTTAAGTCAATAAAAAGAGAAATAAAAAGAGTTATACACCCTAGGGCAATACTTCCAATTTCTTTAAATGGTAGAATTTTAAGTGAAGAATTGGTTCAAGGCATAAATGGATTTTTTGGAATTTATATGATTGTTTTTGTTTTTTCAGTAGGTCTTATTACTCTGTCAGGAGAGGACCTAATAACTTCAATGTCTTCAGTTGTAACAATGTTATCTAATGTTGGACCAGGTTTTGCATCCGTTGGTCCTACGAAAAATTTTTATTACTTCAATGATTTCTTTAAAATTTATTTTGCTTTTTTAATGCTCTTAGGAAGGCTTGAATTTTTCACAGTTCTTGCAATTTTCTCAAGAAAAAAATATTTTAAAGAGAAGGTATTGAAATGAAAATATTGATAATAGGAGCAGGACGTGTAGGTAGCGAGCTTGTAGATGTGCTTTCCTACGAAGATGCTGAAATTTTAGTTATAGATAGGGATTCAGGAAATCTACCTTCATTAAAGAAGTCTAATGTTTCATACATTAACGAGGATATATTAGATGGGGACACATTAAATGAAATAGATTTTTCGTCATTTGAATATGTTTTGGCAGTTACCGATAAGGATAGGACAAATATATTAATTGCCTCATTAACAAAAAATTTATCCACTAAGACAATAATTAGACTTAATATTGTTGATTCTTTAGATGAAATAGAATATCTTAAAAAATCTCTTAATATTTATGAAATTGTAAATCCCGAATATGAAGTTGGAAAATTTATTAAAAACATAATCGGAAATTCATCATACTACACGGCTGATTATTTTGGTAAGGGAAAAATAGAAGTTGCCGGTCATTTAGTTGATACAGACGGGGAATTTGATAATATAGCCCTAAAGGATATCGGCTCTTTGGCAACAATTTTAGTTGTCGCTATTTTAAGAGATGGCAAATTTTTTACACCCAATGGTCAGACAATTTTACAAAAGGGAGATTATTTGTATCTCATGGGTCTTTCTAAAGATATTTCCAATTTTAAGATGGAGCATTTTCTAATAAAATCTACAAGAAAATCAAGAGATGTAACAATAATTGGTGGAAATCTCATAACCAATAAAATGATTAGTGAAATTGAAGACATCAATTTAAAAATTATAGAAGAAGACAGCAAAAAAGTTAGACTTTTTAGGGATAAAATACCAAAAGCTTTTGTAGTAAATAGACCTTATAGGGATGAAAATTTATTAAATGAAGAAAATATAAGAGAAGATAGTATTTTTATTTCTATGACAGATAATGATGAGTTAAATATAGTTTTAGGACTCATGGCAAAAAGCTTGCGCATAGAAAGGACAATAATCTCTTTAAACACAAATATTTATTCAAAAATTTTAGACCCCTTAAATATGTATAGCCATGTCGAACCTTTTACAGTAATGGCAAATGAAATTGTCAACAAAGTTTCACAAGGTTCAAAAATTTCTGTTAACTTTATGTTTGCAGGTAAGGCTCAAGTTTTTGAAATCTCAACGAGCGAAAAATTCCCTCACATAAACAAAAAAATTAAAGAGATGAATATTCCTAAGGGAATTATAATTGGTGGAATAATAAGAAGTGATGGTTTGGCTATAATTCCTAGGGGAGAAACTATTATAGAAAAAAATGATAAGCTTGTAGTTTTTTGTACAGATGATAAAAAAGAAGAATTAAAAAATTTCATAGATACAAAAAAGAAAAATTATCTTTCGTCTTTATTTAAGTAGGAGAATTTATATGGATTTTTTAAAAAATGATTGGCAAGAGCTTTTAGAAGATGAATTTCAAAAAGATTATTACAAAAACTTAAGAGAGCTACTGATAAATGAATACAAAAATTATCAAATATATCCCAAGGCAAGTGATATTTTTAATGCCTTTAACTATACTTCATATAAAGATTTGAAAGTGTTAATTTTAGGTCAAGACCCCTATCATAATCCAAACCAAGCTCACGGACTCGCCTTTTCTGTTAATAAAGGTATAAAAGTTCCCCCATCTCTTGTAAATATTTATAAGGAGCTTCATGACGATTTAGGAATAGGACCTTTTAAGGATGGTTATCTAAAATCATGGACACAAGAAGGAATAATGCTTTTAAACACAACATTAACAGTTAGAAAAAATGCCCCTATGAGTCATTCAAAAATTGGTTGGGAAATTTTTACAGACAGGGTAATTGAAATTATTGATGAAAAAAAGGAACCTATAGTTTTTATCCTATGGGGAGCTCATGCAAGAAGTAAGAAGAAATTAATAAAAAATAAAAATCATCTTGTTATTGAAGGACCACATCCATCACCTCTTTCCGCACATAGGGGATTTTTTGGCTCAAAGCCATTTTCAAGAGCAAATAAATTTTTAATGGAAAGAGGAATTGATTCACCAACTTGGGAGGTAAAATAATAGAAAATTATGCATAGGAATAGAAAACAGAGGAATTTTACGTTCTCTTAGAAAAAAATAGATCATTAAAAACTATAGCCTTAATTTAAGGCTATTTTTTATAAAATGTTTTTAAATAAAAAGTTTTTATAAAAAATACTTGCTTTTTTTATTTTATATGATTATAATGTTAAAAAGCTTTGAAGAGAGGAGTACCTTTAAGGAAGATTTTAGAGAGTGCACATAAGGTGAGAGGTTGCATAGTTGGAATTTTAGGGAATAAAGGCTTGGAGCTTAATCGTTTGGCTTACGTTACAAAGCTCACAATGAGGCTTTATGCAAAATTGGGTGGTACCACGAAACTTTCGTCCCATAGGGATGGAAGATTTTTTTATTTTAGGAGGAAAAAATCATGAGAAAAATTTTTAAATTATTAGTAGCTTTATCATTAGTTCTGACATTGGTGGCGTGTGGTAAAGATAAAAAAGAAGATGAAAATGTTCTTAAAGTAGGAATGGAATGTGGTTATGCACCATTTAACTGGACTCAACTTGATGATAAAAATAATGGGGCACAAATTGATGGAGCAAAGGAATATGCAGGCGGCTATGATGTTATGATGGCACAAAAAGTTGCACAAGCCTTAGGAAAAAAATTGGTAATAGTAAAAACAGAATGGGATGGTCTTCCACCAGCTTTACAAGCAGGAAAGATTGATTTAATTATGGCAGGGATGAGCCCTACACCAGATAGAGCAAAAGAAGTTCAATTTACTGAACCATATTGGCAAAGTCAATATGTAATGATAGTAAAAAGAGGTTCTAAATATGAAAATGCAAAATCATTAAATGATTTTAAAGGTGCAAAAATTTCTGCTCAACTAAATACAGTTCACTACGATCTTATCGACCAAATAGATGGAGTTATAAAAGAAGAAGCACAAAGTTCTTTCCCTGAACTTAGAGTTGCTTTACAATCAGGAGTTATTGATGGATATGTTGCTGAAGTGCCTGAAGCAAAGTCAGTAGAATCTGCAACAAAAGATTTAGTTTCAGTAAATTTCCCAGAAGGTCAAGGATTTACAGTTAAAGATAATTCAAACCTTGTGTCTGCAGCAGTTAAAATTGGCAATAAAGAATTATTAGATGCTTGTAACAAAGTATTCTCAAATATTAGTGAAGATGAAAGACAAGAAATAATGAATACTGCAGTTAAGAATCAACCAGCTAATAATTAAGGTGAATTATGACAAAAGTATTAGAACTTTTTACTAGATACAAGCCCTTATTTTTTAATGGCACTTTAAATACTTTAAAAATATCAATTGTAGCTACAATTTTTGGACTTATTATAGGACTTATCACTGGAACAATAAGAACTCTACCAAAGAAAAATGGTTTTGGCGGATTTTTACAAAAAGTCGTTAATTTATTAATTTCGGCATATATTACTCTTTTTAGAGGAACACCAATGATGGTTCAAGCATCACTTTTATTTTACGGATTTCCCTTGTTCTTGGGAGTAGATGTAGATAAGATACTCACAGCTTATATAATAGTTTCTGTAAATACTGGAGCTTATATGTCTGAGGTTGTACGTGGAGGAATTATATCAATAGATAAGGGACAATGGGAAGCCTCAAGAGCATCAGGACTTAGTCATATACAAACAATGCTATATGTAATAGGACCGCAAACTTTGAGAAATATCTTGCCTGCAACAGGAAATGAATTTGTAATAAATATAAAAGATACATCGGTATTAAATGTAATTGGAGTTGGAGAATTGTTCTTTGCTGCAAAAACTGTAGCAGGTCAATCTTATTCATACTTTGAAACTTATTTTATAATTTTAATTATTTATTTACTGCTAACTACAGTAATTACAGAAATTTTGAGGCAAATAGAAAAAAGATTAGAAGGTCCTGTATCTTTTGAGTTAAAAATGGGAAATCAACAACAGGTGTAAAATGGAAATATTAAGAATTGAAAACTTAAGAAAGAAATTTGGGACAAATGAAGTCTTAAAGGGAATTTCCCTTAATGTAAATAAGGGAGATGTAATTTCTATAATAGGCAAGTCAGGAAGTGGCAAGTCCACATTTTTAAGATGTATAAATAGGCTTGAAGAAGCAAGCGAAGGAAATATATATTTTGAAGGAAAAAATATCATGGATAAGGACTGTGATTTGAAAAAAATCAGGTCTAAGATGGCAATGGTTTTTCAAAATTTTAATCTATACAATAATTTAAATGTATTAGATAACTGCACCCTTGCTCCTACAAAA
>NZ_AEAA01000125.1:0-1088 GCF_000179335.1 Peptoniphilus sp. oral taxon 836 str. F0141 | reverse complement strand
GTAAAATTAGATGAAACTATTATAAATGATTATGATAAAATTTTACCGGGATATTTTAAACTCCAAATAAAAAATTTACGTAGTTTTGGAGAATAATATATATATTTTATCAAATAATGGGTAATTTAAGAATGTTAAGATTTAGGAGGAATTTATGATTACAGCAGGAGATTTTAGAAAGGGATTGACTTTTGAAATGGACGGGGATGTCTATGAAGTAGTTGATTTTCAACACGTTAAGCCGGGTAAGGGAGCAGCTTTTGTAAGAGCTAAAATAAAATCTGTACTTACAGGTTCAATCAAAGACTCAACTTTTAATCCGTCAGAAAAATTTGAAAAAGCCGTTATTGAAAATAAAGATATGCAATATTTGTACAATGATGGCACCTTATATTATTTTATGGACACAGAAAGCTATGAACAAATTCCACTTGAAAAGTCTATGGTAGAAGATGCCTTGAATTTTATTAAGGAAAATGATATGGTTAATATCAATTTCTTCCAAGGCAAAGCCTTTAGAGTATCTCCTGAAAATTTTGTAGAATTAGAAGTTACAGCTACTGAACCAGGAGTAAAGGGTGATACATCAAGCGGTGGTTCAAAACCAGCTACAGTTGAAACAGGATTCACATTAAATGTGCCACTATTTGTAAACAATGGTGATAAAATCAGAATTGACACTAGAACTGGTGAATATATGTCTAGAGTATAATTATTGGAGGTAAAAATGGAATACTTATTAAAAAGAATTGCCTACTTAAAAGGCTTAGCAGATGGTTATGATTTAGATTCTGAATCTAAAGAAGGAAAAATTTTATCTGAACTAATTGATGTAATTTCTGACATGGTTGATGAATTTAAAGAAGCCAATGAAGAAATGGAAGATTATCTTGATATGGTTGATGAAGACCTTTCTAATTTAGAAGATTACGTTTATGATGATGAAGATTATGACTTTTATGATGATGACGAAGACTTTGACATTGATGATTACGACCTTTATGATGATGAAGGTTCTTGTGAATGTAACGGAGAATGTGAAAGTTGCGAAGACGAAGATAAATAATTTATAAAAAAATGTGGGAAAC
>NZ_AEAA01000126.1:0-2025 GCF_000179335.1 Peptoniphilus sp. oral taxon 836 str. F0141 | reverse complement strand
CTGCTAACGAATGGAGGGTAAATGAATGAAAAATTATTTGAAAAATAGATATGCTCTTACAGACAAGGGAGCAAAAGGAACAGTTGTTGCTATTATCTATTCCACATTAAAAAGTCTATCCTTTATGATGCCAATTATTCTTCTGATGTATGTTTTAAATGGACTGCTTGGTTTTGGAAATTTTGATATAAAAATTGCCGGTATTTTATTTATTGTAATAGGTATTTTTATGGCGTTTGTAATTAATAAAGACTACATTACTACCTATAATGAAACTTATAAAGAATCAGCAAACCTTAGGATTGAAATTGCACAAATAATAAAAAATTTGCCCTTATCTTTTTATTCAAGGACAGATTTAACTGATCTATCCCAAACAATAATGAAAGATGTTGAGGCTGTGGAACATTCACTGTCCCATGCTGTGCCAGGTTTTTTCGGTTTTATTTTTAACTTTATAATCATTGGAGCCATGCTTTTAATTGGAAATATAAAGTTGGGACTTGCAATTATTATCCCTGTTCTTCTTTCAATGGTATTTAATTTTTTGTCCAAAAAAATTCAAGTATCTGCAACGAAAAAATATTATATAGAAAAAAGAAAGTCTTCAAAAATATTTCAAGAACTGATAGATCTTTCAACAGAAATTAAATCTTATAATTTAACTAAGGATAAGGGAGATTATGCCACTGATTTCGTAAAAAAATTAGAAAAAGGACATATTTTAACAGAACTTGGTCAAGTTATACCTGTTTCAATAGCTGATGTAGTAGCAAATCTTTCTTTAGGGCTTGTAATATTAATAGGTTTAATAGAATTAAATAAAGGAAATATAAATATACTTTATTTTGCTGCTTATCTTTTTGCTGCGGCAAGAATGATTGATGGCGTAGCAGCTTTTAACCAATATTATGCTGAACTGATGTATATTGATGGTCCAATTGAAAAGATTAAAGCATTAAGGACAGAAAAAGTGCAAGAGGGAGAAAAGAAGAATTTAACTCCTTTGATATTTTAGGAGAAGATGTTGAATTTTCTTATTTAGAAGATAAAAAATAATAGATGGCATATCTTTTAAGGCTCTTCAAGGAAAGACCACTGCATTGGTAGGTCCATCAGGTTGTGGAAAAACAACAGTTTTAAGACTTGTGTCAAGATTATATGATATTGATAGGGGAAAAATTTCAATAGACAATAAAGATATAAATAGATCAAGAACCCAAGATTTATTTAAACATATATCCATGGTGTTTCAAGATGTAGTCCTATTTGATGGAAGTGTAATGGAAAATATCAGGATAGGAAATATGGATGCAAGTGATGAAGAAGTTATAGAAGCGGCAAGGCTTGCCAACTGTCAAGAATTTGTAGACAAACTTCCAAAGGCTTATGACACAAATATCGGGGAAAATGGGTCAAAATTATCTGGAGGAGAAAGACAAAGAATCTCAATAGCAAGAGCATTTTTAAAAAATGCAGAGATAATTCTTTTAGATGAAATTGCAGCATCTTTAGATGTGCAAAATGAAAAATATATTCAAGAATCTTTAAATAAATTGACTAAAGATAAAACTGTGATGATAATTTCTCACAGACCCAGGTCCATAGAAAAAGTGGATCAAATAATAGTTATGAATGATGGTAAAATTGAAGCGGCAGGAAGTCATGATGAGTTATTAAAAAAATCAAAGACTTATAAGAAGATGATAGAGTATTCAAAAAAGTCTGAGGAATTTGTATATTAAGGAGAAAAAATAAAAAAACGCACGGCTATCTTATGTTGTGTTTATGCTTTTTTGGAGCATCAAATCTTTTACCGATATTTTTGGCAGGAGATGCTTATATAAATTCTATGATTATATGCTATTTATTTTTGCTATTATTTTAATATTTTTAACTAGTAAATAATGCTAAATTAAATATAGAATTAAATAAAAAATAATCGATGGAAGAGATAAAATTTCAAATAAGGAGTGTCTATAATTATGGTAAGTATAATAAATTTATTGAATTCACATTACATTG
>NZ_AEAA01000127.1:0-875 GCF_000179335.1 Peptoniphilus sp. oral taxon 836 str. F0141 | reverse complement strand
CTACAACTTTATCGGTTAATAAATCAATGTCCGAATTATTTATGAATTCATCTTTTGAAAAACCTATAATTTTTATCCATCTCATTTTTTTAAATCCAGTAAACTTACATTGGAATTTTTCAAATTATATGAGGTTAGGGACAAAAAATAAGATATCTGTGCAGGTTTGATTTTTTTATTTTTACGCAAAAAATAAGAATTTACGAACCTACTTACTTCTTGCGGAGTGAGTTTTGCGAAATCAACATTTGTACCTTTTTTAGAAAAATATTTATAAAATTTTGTTGTCTTATTTATTGCATCTCTTTCTAGGAATATAAGAATTATAAAATCAGGCAAATTGTCCAAAAAATCATAAAAACTTTTTTCAAGATTGTTTAAGTTGATAAAATTTAAGCTATCCTTAACTATTACAATTTTCTTTTTATCCATCAGCGGAAAAGTTTGGCAAGCCCCTTCAATATTTGCAAGAGAACACTCTTCTGCCTTAAAATATATTAAATTAAAAGATCTCATGGCTTCCTTTGTGAATAAATTTATAAGATAGGTACAGGTGTTTTCCATGAGTAGTTTTTCTTTACCAGAAAATAAAAAAGCACCACTTAAATCTTTTTTTCTATAAATTTCCTTGTAATTCATATTTTTTTAACAACACTCCCAATAAAAGAGCAAATATAAAATTATATAAAAGCTCCCCATCAATATTTACTTTACCATAATTCCCAACCCTTAAAAAGTTTTTATTTATTATCACATCTACTTCATGATTTTGAGTGGTGAAAAGTTTAATCTTATTTTCTCTTAACCTATCTATAGCTTCTTTGTGAGGGTGCTTATATTCATTATCTATCCCGCAAGATATTATTGCGACTTTT
>NZ_AEAA01000128.1:0-1250 GCF_000179335.1 Peptoniphilus sp. oral taxon 836 str. F0141 | reverse complement strand
TAGGAGGAAAATTATGGCAAAAGCAAAATTTGAAAGAAATAAACCTCACGTTAACGTAGGAACAATAGGCCACGTTGACCACGGTAAAACAACACTAACAGCAGCAATAACATTAGTATTAAATAAGAGATACGGCAGCGGAGAATTCATAGACTATGCCCACATAGACAAGGCACCAGAAGAAAGAGAAAGAGGAATCACAATCTCAACATCTCACGTAGAATATGAAACACCAAACCGTCACTACGCACACGTAGACTGTCCAGGCCACGCCGACTACGTAAAGAACATGATAACAGGAGCAGCCCAAATGGACGGAGCAATCCTAGTAGTAAGTGCAGCAGACGGACCAATGCCACAAACAAGAGAACACATCCTACTAGCAAGACAAGTAGGGGTACCAAAAATCGTAGTATTCTTAAACAAAGAAGACCAAGTAGACGACCCAGAACTAATCGAACTAGTAGAAATGGAAGTAAGAGACTTACTATCAGAATATGATTTTGACGGAGACAACACACCAATAGTAGTAGGCTCAGCCCTAAAAGCCCTAGAAGATCCAGACGGAGAATGGGGAGATAAAATCATAAAACTAATGGAAGAAGTAGACGAATACATTCCAACACCAGCAAGAGATGTAGACCATCCATTCCTAATGCCAGTAGAAGACATCTTCTCCATCACAGGAAGAGGAACAGTAGCAACAGGAAGAGTAGAAAGAGGAACAGTAAAAGTAGGCGACACAGTAGAAATCGTAGGACTAACAAACGAAAAGAGATCCGTAGTAGTAACCGGAGTAGAAATGTTCAAAAAACAACTAGACCAAGCAGAAGCCGGAGACAACATCGGAGCCCTACTAAGAGGAGTACAAAGAAACGAAATCGAAAGAGGACAAGTATTAGCAGCACCAAACTCAATACATCCCCACACAAAATTCGAAGCAGAAGTATACGTACTAACAAAAGAAGAAGGCGGAAGACACACACCATTCTTTAACGGCTACAGACCACAATTCTACTTCAGAACAACAGACGTAACAGGAGATATCCAATTACCAGAAGGAACAGAAATGGTAATGCCAGGAGATAATGCAACATTCACAGTAACCCTAATAACACCAATAGCAATGGATGAAGGATTAAGATTTGCAATACGTGAAGGCGGAAGAACAGTTGCATCAGGCGTTGTTTCTAAAATCTTAGAATAATAATTAAAAATTTTAGCGGTCATTTATGACCGCTATTTTTTGT
>NZ_AEAA01000129.1:0-3661 GCF_000179335.1 Peptoniphilus sp. oral taxon 836 str. F0141 | reverse complement strand
ATATCGCTATGAGGAAAATTTATTTTTAGTGGAAGGTCCTATAGTATTTAAAGAAGCCATAAAATATATGGCTCCTTCTTATATTGCTATAAGAGATGATAAAGAAGAGCAATATAAAGACCTTTTAGGAGATAGGGATTATTTTATTTTTCCAAGTCACCTATTTAATAAAATTTCCGATTCACAAAGTCCACAGGGTATAATTTCTTATTTTCCCATGGTTCATAAAAAATTCCAAGAAAAAAGTGGTAAATTCTTATATTTAGATAAAATATCTGATGCTGGGAATATGGGTACTATAATAAGAACAGCAGATGCCTTTAATCTTTCGGGGGTTATTATTTCTGAAGATTCTTGTGATATATATAATCCCAAAACAATAAGAGCTACAATGGCATCTATTTTTAGAGTTCCTATATATTTTTTAAAGGAAGATGAACTGATTAAAAATAATTTTAAAATAATAGTATCAGCCTTGGAGGATTCAAAGCCTATCAAAGAGTGCGATTTAAGTGGAGATTTGATTTTAGTAATTGGAAACGAGGCCCATGGAGTTAGTCAAAAAATTCTAGAAAGGGCAAATTTAAAAGTTAAAATTCCCATTAGAGATAGTGTAGATTCTTTAAATGCTGGTGTAGCAGCAGGAATTTTTGCCTACGAGATGAGAAAATGAAATATATAATTGTAGATAAAAATATGCCTGATTACATGGTAGATAAACTTAAAGTTTTCCCTTATGAGATTGTAAAAACAATTGAAAATAAAAATATGCCCCAGGGAATTAATACTCATCCAGATATGCTTATTTATGGTCTTGAAAATGGGAATATTCTTGTAGATAGGGATAATTATAAGTATTATAAGGATATATTTACCGATAGAAAAGTTATAAAAACTGATAAAAGTTTAGGATATTTATATAAAGACCATGTTGGCTTAAACGGTTTTTATTACAAGGGTTACTTTATTGGGAATTTGAAATTTATAGATAAAAATATTTTAAATTTTTATCAAGAAAATAAAGTAAGCCTTATTGATGTTAGACAAGCTTACACCAAGTGCAATACCCTAGTAACTGATAATTTTCTTGTAAGTTCTGATATGTCTATTTATAAGGCTTGCAAGGATATTTTTGAGCTTATAAAAATTAATCACAAAGAGATAAAACTTAGCGGTTTTAACTATGGATTTATTGGAGGTTGCAGTGGTTATATTGATAATAAATTAATATTAACAGGTGATATTAGCCTTCATTCAAGTGGGCAAGAAATAATTGATGCTTGCAGGAGATATAATATTGAAATCATAAACTTATCCGAAAATATGCTTGAAGATTTTGGCTCCATATTATTTGTTTAGAAATAGACTTTTTATCTGACTTGTCTTTTTTTATTATTTGTGATAGAATTTTTTTAACGATGAAGAGAAAATTAGAATAAATAAGGTCTTTAGAGAGAGCTTGATGGTGGGAAGGCTTGATTTTTATTTATTTGAAAACTAACTTGGAGTTCTGTAGCAAACTACAGCGTAAGATGCGTTAAATCTTTTGAGTTTAATTAAGGTGGAACCACGGTCTATCGTCCTTTGGATGATAGGCCTTTTTATATTAAAAGGAGGAAGTATGTTTATAACATTACCCGATGGGGAAAAGAAAGAATTTGAAAAAGGTATAAGTGTAGGAGAAGTTACAAAATCTATTTCTGAAGGTCTTTACAGGGATAGCGTTGGTGCAAAAGTTAATGATAAAGTTTTGGGAAATGCTGATAAGATTAATGAAGATTCAACATTTAAAGTTTTGAAACTTGATGATTTGGAAGGTCAAAAAATTCTTTGGCATTCAGCTAGTCATTTAATGGCATATGCTATTGAAACTTTATATCCCAATACAAAATTTGCAATTGGACCAGCCATTGACAGTGGTTTTTATTATGATATGGACTTAGACCACAGATTTGTTGAAGAAGATTTTCAAGCAATTGAAAAGAAAATGATTGAACTTGCAAGAGAAGATTTGAAAATTGTAAGAGTTGACATTACAAGAGATGCCGCCATAAAATATTTCAAAGAAAAAGGTCAAGACTATAAGGTAGAACTCATAGAAGATTTAGCTGAAGATGAACCTATTACCCTATATCAAATGGGAGAATTTACAGACCTTTGCAGGGGACCTCATCTTGAATCCACTAAAAAGATAAAAGCAGTAAAACTTTTATCTACAGCCGGTGCATATTGGAGAGGAGATTCCAATAACAAGATGCTTCAAAGAATTTATGGAATTGCTTTTGATAAAAAGAAAAAATTAGACGAATATATAGAAAAACGTGAAGAAGCGGAAAAAAGAGATCACAGAAAGCTTGGACGTGAACTTGATTTATTCTCTATGCACGAAGAAGGACCAGGATTTCCTTTCTTCCATCCAAATGGCATGATTATAAGAAATAATTTATTGAGCTGGTGGAAGAATGTTTTACAAGAAAGAGGATACGGAGAAATTTTAACTCCAGTAATCTTGAATGAAGATTTGTGGCACAGATCTGGACACTGGGATCACTATAAAGAAAATATGTATTTTACAGAAATTGATGAAGAAGGTTACGCAGTTAAACCGATGAACTGCCCAGGCTCAACATTAATTTATTCAACAACTCCACATTCCTATAGGGATTTACCTTTAAGATATGCAGAATTTGGTCTAGTTCACAGACACGAATTATCAGGAGCTTTACATGGTCTATTTAGAGTAAGATCCTTCACACAAGATGATGCTCACATATATTGCTTGCCAAATCAAATAAAATCAGAAGTATTTGAAATAATTGATTTAGCTAATCTTTTATATGATACTTTCGGTTTTAAATACTCTGTAGAACTTTCTACAAGACCTGATGATTATATGGGAGATTTAGAATCTTGGAATGAAGCAGAAAAAGCTTTAAAAGAAGCTCTTGAAGAAAAAGGTATGCCTTATACAATAAATGAAGGCGATGGAGCATTTTATGGACCAAAGATTGACTACCATTTAGAAGATGCAATAGGAAGAACATGGCAATGCGGAACAATTCAACTTGACTTCCAATTACCACAAAATTTCGAATTAACATATGTAGCTGAAGACGGATCAAAGAAAAGACCTGTAATGCTTCACAGAGCTTTATTTGGCTCCGTTGAAAGATTTATGGGAATTTTAATCGAACACTTTGCAGGTAAATTCCCACTATGGTTAAGCCCAGTTCAAGTAGAAATTATTCCTGTATCTGAAAAATTTAAGCCTTATGCTGGAGAAGTTTTTGATCAACTTAAAAAAGCCGGCATAAGAGTTAAGATTGATGAAAGAGCTGAAAAAGTCGGTTACAAGATAAGAGAAGCTCAACTTAAAAAAGTAAATTATATGCTTGTAATTGGAGAAAAGGAAACAGCAAGCCACAAACTTTCAGTAAGAAAGAGAAGTGGAGAAGAAGTTAAAGATGTTGAAGTTTCTAAATTTATAGAAGATCTTAAAGAAGAAATTAAAACAAAAGCTATTGTGCTTTAATATGAATTTTAAGCTGGACTTTTGTAAAAGTTCAGCTTTTTTTTAAAAGAGGTCAAGCATGAAAAATAAAATATTTATATTTATAGGAATTCTAATTATAATCTTCTCCATATTATTTATTAAGACAGA
>NZ_AEAA01000130.1:0-720 GCF_000179335.1 Peptoniphilus sp. oral taxon 836 str. F0141 | reverse complement strand
GAACAATTCCTGCTATAGGAGTAATTATCATAGAAGCAAGAGAGTTTGCCGTTTCTGGGCTTAGAATAATAGCAGCATCAGAAAATATAACAATAGCTGCTAGTAAATTAGGAAAATTCAAAACCGTTTCACAACTTATTTCTATAATTTTACTTTTATCTAATATTGAATCATTATATAAATTCGGAATTATTTTGTTTTATTTCGCAGTGCTTATGACAATAGTTTCTGGTATTGATTACTTTATTAAAAATAAAAAAGTTTTAGATTTGAATAATATTTAGAGGTGTGTATGAAAGCTGAAATAATTACTGTAGGAACTGAACTACTTATAGGCTCAATTTTAAATACTAATGCAAAATTTTTATCTGAAAGATTAATTGATTTAGGAGTGGATGTTGTAAGACAAGTGTCTGTTGCTGATGATATGAATTCAATAATTAAAGAACTTAATATTTCTATGAATGAGGCAGATTTGATATTTCTCTGCGGTGGTCTTGGACCTACTAATGATGACTTAACAAGGGAAGCCTTGGCTAAATTTTTAAATAAAAAAATTTATATTGATAAAGATGCTAAAGAAAAATTAGTGTTAAGATTTGAAAAAATTAATAAAAAAATGACAGATAATAACATTAAACAGGTAAGTCTTATAGAAGGTTCTAAAAAACTTGATAATAATTGGGGTCTTGCTCTAGGAGAGGTTAATGATTATAATGG
>NZ_AEAA01000131.1:0-2041 GCF_000179335.1 Peptoniphilus sp. oral taxon 836 str. F0141 | reverse complement strand
CCAAATAAAGCCAAGCGAGGTCATTGACGGAAACTTTTTACTTATGACTCCTGGTTTTGTAAATGGTCATACTCATCTTGGTATGTCATATTTTAGAAATTATGCCGATGATTTAAAACTTATGGATTGGCTGGAAAATGAAATTTGGCCTATTGAAAATAAGCTTACTGCTGATGATATTTATTGGTCATCTCTTTTATCTATTTGTGAAAATATAAAATCAGGTGTTACAAATTTTTGTGATATGTATTATGAAATGGATAGGGTTTGTGATGCAACAATAATATCAGGCATAAGAGGAACTCTGACAAGAGGTCTAACAGATAATGATGGAAAAGGAAAAGAAAAGCTAAAATCAGTTAGAGAATTGTATAATAATTATCACAATAAGGCTAATGGAAGGATTAAGGTCGTACCCGCACCTCATGCAATTTATACTTGTAGCGAAAATTTTTTAAGAGAAATTTCAGATTTGTCTAAAGATCTTGATGGAATAATAAATATACATCTTTCTGAAACAAAAGGTGAAGTGGAAAATTCTTTAAAAGAACATGGCATGACACCAATTTCCTATGTAAATTCTTTGGGACTTTTGGATAATCATGTGATTGCCGCTCATTGTGTTCATATTACAGACGAGGAGATTGCATTGGTTAAGGATAAAAATTTTTATCCCATTTATAACCCAACATCAAATTTGAAGCTTGCTAGTGGTTTTACACCTGTTGAAAAGCTACTTAAAAATAATATTATTATGGGTATTGGAACTGATGGTGATTCTTCTAATAACAGTCAAAATTTACTACAAGATATGCACATCGGGGCTATTGTAAATAAGGCTCGTGAAATGGATGAACAAGCCGTTAAAGCTATTGAAATTTTAAAAATGGCTACAATTAACGGACAAAAGGCATTGGGAATTTCAAAAGCTGGTTTAATCAAAGAAGATTATTTAGCTGATTTGACAATTTTTAATTTAAAATCATCTAATTTTACTCCCAAAAATAATTTGATTAATGCTCTTGTTTATTCTGCAACTGCTGAGGATGTTAGGGATGTACTTTGTGATGGCAAGTTTGTTATGAGAAATAGAGAGCTTGTAAATCTTGATGAAGAAAGGATTAAATTCGAAGTTAATAGACACTTTGAAGAATTGGTTAAAAGATGAGAAAAATAAATAAAAAAGGAATTTTTAGCTTTATAGGTTCTTTTATCATTATATTTGTACTGATAATTTTATTGACAAGAGTTTTTTCTTTAGTTTTTTCCTCTGCTTTTAAGCTTGTTACAAATGAAAAGATATTATTAGAAAATAAAATGATTATTTCATTGTTATCAACTCTTGGTGAGCTTTTGGCAGGCTTAATTTTTCTTAAATTTATTTGGAAAAAATCATTAGCCTATGTTTGGATAAAAAAAGAAAAATCTTTTGCTTATTTTTCCAAAGGATTTTTATTGGGCTTTATTCAGATAAGTATTTTCCTAATAATTAACTTAGCCCTAGCTAATGTATCTTTTAAATCTGTAAATAAAGATATATTAAATATTTATTTTATTTTGTATTTAATTGGATTTATTATCCAATCAACAAGTGAAGAATTTTTAGTTAGAGGACTTTTAATGAAATATCTATCAGAGAAGTTTTCTACAAAGATTGCCTTGTTTGTCCCTGCAATCTTATTTGGTCTGCTTCATTTGGCAAACCCCGGCGTAACACTTGTTTCCACTATAAACACTATGCTTGTTGGTCTTTTATATGGAATAATGCTATTAAAAACTGAAAATTTGCTTTTCACCTGTGGGGCTCACAGTGCATGGAATTTTACAATGGGTATAGTTTATGGACTGCCTGTTTCGGGATTAGGGGACATGAAGCATCTTTTTACTTTTAATTTTATAAATAAAAAGGCTCTTGGAGGAATTTATGGACCTGAAGGGACTTTTCTTGTTTGTATTATTTTGTTTGTAAGTATTTTATATTTTTATTTTTATAAGAAAAGAGGAATAGAAAATGGATAAAAAAATTGTATATAGTGGTATT
>NZ_AEAA01000132.1:0-1914 GCF_000179335.1 Peptoniphilus sp. oral taxon 836 str. F0141 | reverse complement strand
CTAATTTTAGACGAGCCTTTTGTGGGTCTTGATCCAGAAGCGACATTTTATTTGAAAGAAGAGTTTAAAAATATGGTAAAAGAAGGAAGTGCTATTTTCTTTTCTACCCATGTTCTTGAAGTGGCTCAAAATTTATGCAATAAACTTGCTATTTTGAAGGATGGGAAAATTGTAATTTCTGGAAACACCAAGGATGTTATTTCAAATTCATCTCTTGAAAATATTTTTATGGAGCTTGTAAATGCTAAGGATAAATAAAGAAATAATCTTATTAAAACTTGAAATTTTGAGACTTTTAAATAATAATAATCAGGGGAAGAAAAAATTTTTAACTGGACTTTCTGCCAATGTTTTTATGGCTTTTATGTTTATTTTTTATTCAGTCAGTTTAACTCGTTCCTTTTATAAGGGAAACCCTCTGAAGGTGATCGTTACTTCAACAGTTATTGTATTTTTAATGATTTTTTGGGGCAATGTTTTGTATTCAAATAATTCTCTGTTTGAAAAGAGAGAGTTGGAAAATTTGTTGCCTATGCCTTTTACAAGTCTTGAATTAATTAGTTCAAAAATTTTAGGTATTTATGTTTATAATTTAGGAATTGTTGCATGTATGGTTATTTTTCCTTTTTTATATGTGACTTATGATAATTGTGGTTTTCCTTTTACTTTGTTTACTATTCTCATGCTTCTTAGCTTTCCTATGATACCTCTTTGCCTGTCTTTACTAGCAACAGCTTTTTTGGGGAAAATTTTTACTAACAAGATTGTGAAGATAATAGGCGGCATAATATTTTTTTCTATTGTGATATTTTTTTATATAATGCTTTATTTTTCTGATAGAAGTTTGAATATTTTGGCAATTATTATCGAAAAGCTCTCAAAAATAAGCCTTTTAAAAACTTTTGGACTAATTTTTATAGAAGGAAACTATCTCAAGGGACTTATCTTTATGGGAATTTCAATCTTATTTTTTGGTCTTGTATCAGTATTTTTATCAAAAAATTATCTGGATATTTTTTATAGAAAAGCTAATAAAATTAAGAAGTCGTCCAATAAGGCTTTGAAAATGGTCACAAAAAATAAATCGAGGTCATTATTAGAAAAAGAAATTGGTCTATATTTTTCATATAATAATTATATTTTAAATACAATTCTTGGACCGATTCTTCTTTTGATTTTAGGCGTTGCTCCTCTAGTTACAGGCATGACCAATTTGCAAAATATGATGAATTTTGATGTGGAAAAGTTATTTACAACAAATTCAATTCTTGTTGTTACTGCTTTTGCAGCAATGGGTCAGACAACATATTGTTCACTTTCTATTGAGGGTAGAAATTATTATTTGATGCAAACTCTACCTATAAAGGCTTGGGATGTTTTTAAAGCTAAGCTTAAGCTTGGAATCATACTTATATCAGCTCCTCTGATATTTACAAGTCTTGTTTTAAGTCTTAAATTTAATTTAGGATTTTTAGCTTTTCTACTTTTAATAATTGCCGCTTTTTCTTATAGTTTGTTTGCTAATCTATTGGGACTAATATTTGATATGAATACCCTAAATATAAATTGGATTAATTCTAAAGAAGTTGTTAAAGGAAAGTTTTCGGTACTTCTTATTCAACTTATAATAGGTTTAATGGTTTTAATCAGTTTTCTGATTTCAAATATATTATTTAAAAATAATAGGATTCTATCATGGATTATAATTATTATTTTTGTCAACATATTTAATTTTATTCAAATATGGTATCTATCGTCTAAAAATTTAAAAATGTGAAAATTTCCGCTGATTTTATATTGGCGGATTTTTTTAATAAATTATCTTTAATCTATATAAAAATTGTATAGATTATATAGGATAATAGTTTTGAGAAAATTTTTATTGGGAGGATTTTATGAGTAAAATTATAATAA
>NZ_AEAA01000133.1:0-5285 GCF_000179335.1 Peptoniphilus sp. oral taxon 836 str. F0141 | reverse complement strand
TTCAAGTAAGGAACCCTTTGACAAATAAGTCATAATTATTATTGGTACAACTGTTTCATTAGCAGGTAAGCCCAAAAGAAAGGCAGTTAAGATTACTCCATCAAGACCCATGAGTCTTGCCAAGGGTTCAAGAAAATTTACTAAATGATTTAATATGCTCATATCTCCAAAATTTATATTAGCAAGTATCCAGATTATTATTCCAGCAGGAGCTGCAACAACAACAGCCCTTCCCAAAACAAAAAATTGTCCTATCAAAAATACTTCTAACTATTACCGTACCAACTTGAGGCACCCTATAGGGCGGAAGTTCTAAGGTAAAAGAAGAAGGAATTCCTTTTAATAAAGTTTCAGAAAGAATTTTTGAAGCAAGAATTGTTATAAAAACTCCCAAAATTATTACTAGGGCTAAAATAAATGCAGAAAATAATGAAGATAAAAATCCTCCTCCAAATCCCATAACTAAAAACATAGTTATAGTTGCAATAATTGTAGGAAATCTTCCATTACAAGGAACAAAATTATTAGTTAAAATTGCTATTAATCTTTCCCTAGGTGAATCAATAATTTTACATCCAGTAACTCCTGCAGCGTTGCAACCAAAGCCCATACAC
The DNA here is from genome assembly GCF_000179335.1 of Peptoniphilus sp. oral taxon 836 str. F0141. Classification (NCBI taxonomy): domain Bacteria; kingdom Bacillati; phylum Bacillota; class Tissierellia; order Tissierellales; family Peptoniphilaceae; genus Peptoniphilus; species Peptoniphilus sp. oral taxon 836. The sequence continues at coordinate 4,671 of NZ_AEAA01000133.1, read as the reverse complement.
ATTGTTAGAGCTTGTTTACCACAGGCATTGCATTTTTGAAAATATTTATCTAAATTAAACGCCACACGAGGAAGATATCCAAAATCTTCTAACAATGTAAATAAAGGAAAAAATATTGCCATAGGGGGAAGCATTACAGAAATAACCCATGCCACTACCCTATATACTCCAAAAACTAAGGGACCATAAATAGATTTGGGCAGACCTATATTTTTTAGAAAAGCTAAAATATTATCCTCCCATGAAAATAAAAGCTTATTAATTAAATCTGAAGGAACATTAGCTCCTGCTATAGTTATCCAAAAAACCCCTAGAAGAAGTAAAAACATAATAAGAAATCCAGTAGTCTTGCTGGTAAAAAGTTTATCAAGTTTCCTATCTCTTTGATTATAGTTCTTGTTTTTATAAATTACAGTATCTTTGCAAATTTCTTCAGCATTATTTACAAAGGCTTCAACAATTGAATCTTTAATTTTTTCAAGATTATAGGTCTTATCTTGAAGTCTTAATCTGGAAGCTTTAATCTTTTCATCTAAATTTTTATTTGCTGATAAGTCTATATTCTCATATTTACTTAATGACTCAAAAAAGCTTTTGTCATCTTCAAGAACTCTAACAGTAGCCCATCTGGCATTTAGAGTATCTGGCAAAAACTTTTCCAAATCTTCTTGTAATATAGATATTTCCCTTTCTAATTCTTCTGGATATCTTACAATATAAATATCATCCTTTTTATTAGAAAATAGTTCATAAAGACTTGGAAAAATTTTTTCAAGACCTTTACCACTTCTTGCAGCTGTTCCAATAACAGGAATTTTTAAAATATCAGATAATTTATTCAAATTTATCTCTATATTTTTCCTTTTCGCCTCATCTAACAAATTAACACACAATATTACATTTTTTGTAGTTTCCATAATCTGTAAAACTAAGTTCATATTTCTTTCAAGAGTTGTGCCATCACATACAACTATTACAGCATCTGGTTTTTCAAAACATATGAAATCTCTCGCTATCTCTTCCTCTTCAGAATGAGCAAGAAGTGAATATGATCCTGGCAAATCCACAAGCTGAAATTTATTGCCTTTATCTTCAACATTTCCCTTTGCACATTCTACTGTTTTTCCTGGCCAATTCCCTGTATGTTGCTTAAGACCTGTTAAGGCATTAAAAACTGTAGACTTCCCAACATTTGGATTTCCTGCTAAGGCTACCACTTTTTCCATAACTAAAGCTCCTTTACAATTATTTCTTTTGCATCAGAATATCTAATAGCTATAACTGCTCTTCTGATCATATAGCAGGTTGGGTCCTTTAAAGGCGACCTTGAAATACACCTAACCTTAGTTCCGCTTATTAGTCCTAAATCCTGAAGTCTTCTCCGAATTTTTGAATTTTCTGTAAAACCCTTTACAATTGCACTTTGACCCGGTTCTATCTGAGCTAAATTCATAATACACCTCCAATATAATTAGGTATACTTAACTTATAGGTAATGATATAACTTAAAAGGTTTAATGTCAATAAAATAACCATAACATTTTTTTATCTCATTGATTTAAGCAAATTAATTTTATCACCAAAGTTTTTTATCTTATCAGCATTCCTTTTGCTAGATTTTTTTGCTAGGGCTTGTCTTAAAATTCATTTTGAAACTTATTAAATTTCCCTATTACAAAAGGATGCTTGTTTTTCTAGCTTTTTTATTTTCCTCTTTTGCAGGAAATTTTTTATAATAAATTATATAAAAAATATTCAAATAAAAGTTAAATGTAATTTACAATAGAAAATCCCATGGGATTCTGCCCATGGGATAATTTTATTTATAATTTATTTCTTTTAAAGCTTTATCTAACCTATTCAAGGCTTCTCTCAAAGATTTTTCAGGCAGTGCCAGATTAATTCTTTCGAAACCCTGCCCTTCTTCTCCAAATAAATATCCTTCGTTAAAGAAAAGTTCAGCCTTATTTTCCATAAAGCTTTGCAAGTCTTTATAAGTCATATTCAAATCTCTGAAATCTATCCACATTAAATAAGTTCCTTCAATTAACCTTGCTTTTATTTTGGGATAATTTTCCTTGAAAAATTTATTTACAAGTTTTTTGATTTTTATCTATCACACAAATCATTTCTTCAAGCCATAGGTCACATTCATTGTAGGCAATTTCCGCTGCCTTATATGCTAGGGCAGAATTTGCATGAGCCCCAATTTTTTCTAGACCATCAACAAATTTTTCCCTCATATCCTTATTTTTTATAATTATACTTGAAACTCCAAGTCCAGCTAGATTGAAAGTTTTTGATGGAGCAGTAAAAGTAATGGTTCTCTCAGAAAGTTCATCTGAAATACTTTGAAACACAGTATGTTCATATCCAGGCATAACTATGTCATTATGTATTTCATCAGCAAAAAGATATAAGTCATTTTTAACAATAATTTTTCCGAGCTTTTCCAATTCTTCCCTTTTCCACACCCTGCCTACAGGATTATGGGGTGAGCAGAAAAGTAGAGCCTTATTATTTTTATCTCTAGCAAGCTTTTCAAATAATTCATAATTTATTGTGTAATATCCATCTTCACATAAAAGAGGACACTCAACAAGTTTTCTTCCTTGATACTTTGCACTCTTAAAAAAAGGTGGATAAACAGGAGGCATAATAATTAGCCCTTGGTCTTTTTTTAAAAATTCCCTTACACAGTTGAAAAATGCAAGCACAACACCATTAGTATTGACCACCCAGTCATTTTCTATTTTAAAATTATGTTTTCTATACATAAAAGCTTTTAGAGCTTTAAAATATTCATCATTTGGTCCGCTATAACCTAAAACCACTTCATCCAAAAAATCTTTTAGTCCTTCTCTTATTTCTGGTGGTGTAACAAATTCCATATCAGCTACTGAAAGAGGAATAATGTCCTTGGAAAGATGGGGATTTTTATTATACATCACCATATATTTTCTGGATCCTTTCTTTCTCCTATCGGGGTTAGTTAAAAAATCATATTTCATAATTGCCTCCTAATTTTCATCAAGGTCCTCATCATCTTTTTCATCAAGTTTATCATCATCTTTTTTATGGTGGACTATTGATACAAACTTTTTACCTTCTAGAATCTTTCTTACCCTCTTTTCAAATTCCATACGGCTCATCCAAATTAATCTTCCACAACCCAAGCACTCAAGCTTAATATCAGCTCCAGTTCTTTTAATTTGCCACTTATTTTCGCCACATGGATGTCCCTTTTTTAAGGTTACTATATCATCAAGTTTATAATATAACATAAAGCCTCCTATTCATAATTTAAGTTTAAATCATTACTTTCATCGTTTGATACTCTCTTTGTACTTATCTTATATAGGTTCAACTCGTTATCCCTTAACATTCCAATCGTAAGACCTTCTATTTCAATTTTATCAATAGAATAACCAAGCCTTGTATAAAATTCGCCCTTTCTTCCTATCTCGCCGCCAATATCAGATGGCCCGTAAACATAAATTGAATTAGAAACCATCTCAATCTTATCAACATTTGCAGCAATAATTTTCTTATCAACTTCCTCAAGTTTATAATTAAATTTAGACAAAATTCCTGAATGTAAAAGATATGTGATCTTTCCATCAACAATTACATCTGAAATATTGGGTACTTCAGAAGAATAAAACTCTCCATCATTCAAATATCTATATAAGTTTTTATTGCTTAAAAAAAGGGTAGATTTATCAGAATTTTTTACAAACATAAGAACCTCAGAATTTATAGTTTTCATTATGTTTTTGCCACCATGAGTCATATTCAAAATAGATTTATAACCATTTCCGCTAATTTGTAGTTCTCCAACAGCAAAATTATTTCTATCAACTATATCATGAACTAAAATTTGATTAGACGTTGAATAAAATTCACTAAGAGAATTATCATTTGATAAGATATATAAAACTTCCTTATCCTTATCAAAAATATGAAATACAATGTTGGCATTTTCATAACTGATATGCAAAATTTGTCCAGGAACTATAATAGTATTAAGTAGCTCTCCAAACTCAGAATACTGATAAACCTTTTTCAAATCTTTGTCATATAAAAAAGTATAATTATTTACAAAAATACAAGTTAACTTATCATCATCTCTTTGAATTTTTTTGGAAATATTACCATCTTTATCACAAATAAATAAGGTATTATCCCCCCACAAAAGAATTGATTTGCTAGTTAGGTGAAAATCTTCAATAGAAGTACCAGTATTCAAACCCCTCAACCTAACTATGGTCCTCGTTTTTGTAAAATTTGAACTATTTATAATTATATATAAAAATAAAACCGCTAAAATCCCAAGCATAATTAAGTAATTTTTCTTAATTTTCAATAAAGTCACTTCCTCGATTTATTATATCAAAAATATTGACATTTATGTATAAATCAGCTTCAAAAATTATACCAACAAAAAAATCCCTGAATTTTTTAAAGCAAATCCAGGGTACTTTGATTAAAAATCAATCTTTTTTAACTAATCTATATATTTTGTATAGAAAATATATTTGAATAATCTGTGGACAAATATTAAATAATATATAAAATAATCTGCTAAGTAATATAGCTCTTTGCATATGTTGCATACCTATTTATCCTTTCTTGTATTCTTTTTTACTTCTTTATAAATTTTATAAATTT
>NZ_AEAA01000134.1:0-1414 GCF_000179335.1 Peptoniphilus sp. oral taxon 836 str. F0141 | reverse complement strand
CCAATAGTTTTAATTGATGAAATAGAAAATGCAGGAATTGACAGAAAAAAAAGCCGTTGAGCTTTTAATGTCGCAAGATAAAATTGTAATTATCTCTACCCATGACCCTACCCTTGCCCTTATGGCTGATAAAAGAATTGTTATAAAAAATGGTGGTATATATAAAATAATTGAAACATCTGTAAATGAAAGAAAAATTCTTAACAAATTAGAAGGTATAGATGAATATTTAGAAACATTAAGAAACAATTTAAGAAATGGACAAAAGATTAATGGATAAAGACTTGGATTTTTCAAGTCTTTATTAAATTTATTTTATATATATTAACTTTAGGTTATAATAGGGAAAGGAGGTATTATGGAAAATTATAAATTATTGGAAAAAAAATATATAGATGAAGTGGCTTCCGAATGTTTAGTCTATGAACATATAAAAACTGGAGCAAGAGTTTTAACCCTAAAAAATGATGATAATAATAAGGCATTTGCTATAGGCTTTAGAACTCCACCAAAATTTGGAAATGGCGCGGCTCATATTGTAGAACACTGTGTGTTGTCAGGTTCAAGAAAATATAGGACTAAGGAACCTTTCATGGATTTAATAAAATCCTCTATGCAAACTTTCTTAAATGCAATGACCTTTCCCGACAAGACAATTTATCCTGTATCTTCAAGAAACGAAAAAGATTTTCAAAATCTTATGGATGTTTATTTAGATGCTGTTTTTTATCCTAGAATATATGAAGAAGAAAAAATTTTCATGCAAGAAGGATGGCACTATGAAATAGATAAGAATACAGGCGAATTAATATATAATGGTGTAGTTTACAATGAAATGAAAGGAGTTTATTCTCAAGCTGAAAATATTGTAGGAGATGAATTCATTTTTAACCTCCATGAAGGCTCATCTTATGGAGTAGATTCTGGTGGAAATCCAAAGTTAATTCCCACTTTATCGTATGAAGAATTTTTAGATTTTCATAAAAGATACTATCATCCTTCAAATTCTTACATTTATCTATATGGAAATATGGATATGGAAGAAAAACTTCAATATATACATGAAGAATATTTAAATAATTTTAGAAAAGAAGAGATAGACTCAGAAATAATCTTAAACGAACCCCTAGAAAAACAAAAGTATGTTGATATAACTTATTCAGCATCTAAAGAGGAGTTAGCAGATAATAAAGACTTTTTGCTATACGGTTGGTGCTTAGGACTTGCCTTAAATAAAAAAGATTTCTTTATGAGAAATTTTCTTTCAGAACTTCTGATTGATGCCGAAGGAGCACCCTTAAAAAGAGCATTATTAGATGCAAATTTAGGACAAGATGTTTATGCTGAAACATCTAGTTCAAAAACTTTAGATCTTGGAGTGGTTCTTAAAAATACTGATGGCAAGAAAATTAAT
>NZ_AEAA01000135.1:0-849 GCF_000179335.1 Peptoniphilus sp. oral taxon 836 str. F0141 | reverse complement strand
GTTATGGAGATATAGGTAGAGATAAGGTAGAAGAAATTTATAGCAAAATTTTCAAATGTCAAGATGCACTTGTAAGACCAAATATTGTAAATGGTACTCATGCCATAACATTAGCAATTTCATCAATTGTTTCAAAGGGTGATCATTTGCTATCATTAACTGGAAAGCCATATGATACCTTGCTTAAAGTAATAGGAATTAATGGAAATAATAAAAGGTCTTTAATAAATATGGGTGTTGAATATTCTCATGTTCCTTTGATTGATGGAAAAATTGATTTAGATTCGTTTAAAGATTATGTTAAAGATAATACTAAACTTGTTATGATTCAACGTTCCACAGGTTACAGTGATAGAAGAGCCTTCACTATAGAAGAAATTGAACAAGCAGTAAAAAAAATTAGGCAAATAAAAAAGATGTTTATATATTTGTAGATAATTGTTACGGAGAATTTACATGTTTAGAAGAGCCTTCATATTTAGATATAGATATAATGGCAGGCTCATTAATAAAAAATCCTGGAGGAGGACTTGCTTACTCAGGAGGATATGTGGTTGGTAAAAAAGAATTAATTGAATCAGCAGCATCTTTATTAACTGCACCAGGAATTGGCAAAGATTGTGGATTAACTTTTGGAATGACAAGGCAAATTCTACAAGGTCTATTTATTGCTCCAAAAATAGTAGAGGATGCCCTAAAAATTGCTTTGTTATTCTCGAAATGTTTTGAAGAATTGGGATTTGATGTAATACCATCAACAAAAGATAAGAGAGGTGACATAATAAGTGCCATAAAATTAGATAATCCGAAAATATTAGAAGAATTTTAGTAAGTTTATACAATTCTCAT
>NZ_AEAA01000136.1:0-7368 GCF_000179335.1 Peptoniphilus sp. oral taxon 836 str. F0141 | reverse complement strand
AAGAACTGCGAAGAAGTTCCAAAATCAAAAAAACTATTGAAATTTACATTAGATGATGGTAGTGGAAAAGAAAGAACCATCTTAAGTGGAATTAAGGAGTACTACTCAGCAGAAGAACTTATTGGAAAAACTTTGTTAGCAATTTGCAACCTTCCGCCAAGAAAGATGATGGGAATCGACTCAGAAGGTATGATTATATCTGCAATTTGTGAGTATGACGGAGAAGAAAAACTTAACTTAATAATGTTGGATGATAATATTCCAGCAGGATCAAAATTATATTAAAGGACACGCTAATTATGAAACTGGGGTTTGTTATGAATCCCAGTTTAATTTTTATAATTGGATTAATAGAAATATTAAACTATACAATAAAACCAATTTAAAGAAAAATAAATATTAGATAATCTCAGACGATAGAAATTAAATACTATATCGTCTTTTTTTATACTCAAAACTTGGATGTTATTATGATAACTATAAAAAGTCCATATTAGAGCAAATAAAAAGCTTTAAGACAGACGATAAAACTAAATCAAACAAGAAAGACCATGGCAAAGGTGCAGAGAGATAAATATCGGTAGTCTCCGGATTGCCTTTATTTGTTTGTCATATGTAAATAGATTGTATAATGATGTTATATGTGAAGATTGTAGTATTGATGTATAGATAATAAGATAACAGATTATAAAAGTATTGGAATCAATGTTTTATGGGGGTTACAAGAACTCTTATAAGTATTTTTTTATTTAAGAAATATATTAAATGAATTTCAACAATAAATACTTAAGAAAAGTTTACTTGTAGTTGATAAAAATAGGATAAGTTAATTAATAGTTTCTTGACGGTTGATTAAGTAAAATGATATGATATATACAAATAAAGGGGGATTAAAAAATGCCAGATATTATTAGAGAATACTTGCCGATACTTATACCTATTATTATTTTAGAAATTGCACTTATGTTTTATTCCTTAAGACATGTTTTAAAACACGATAGATATAAATTTGGAAGCAGAACCATGTGGATTTTAATAGTTATTATTATCCAAATTATTGGACCTATCCTATACTTAACAATAGGTAGGGAGGAAGAATAATGGAAGCATTAAAAATTGGAAATCTTCATAAATCCTTTGGAAAAAACAAGATTATTAATGGATTATCCATATCGATTCCTGAAAACACAATCTTTGGGTTTTTAGGCAAAAATGGTGCTGGAAAAACTACGACAATGAAAATGATTTTAGGATTTTTGAAAAAGGATGAAGGTTCCATTAAAGTCTTTGGAGAAGAAGTAAGCTTTGGTCAGTCAAAAACCAATCGATTTATAGGGTATCTTCCAGATGTTCCTGAATTTTACGGTTATATGACAGCAAAGGAATATTTGAATCTATGTGGGGCTATAACTGGTCTTAGCAAAAATGAAATTAAAAACAAGAGTGTGGAACTTTTAGAATTGGTGGGATTAAGAGATGTCAATAAAAGAATTAGTGGCTATTCTAGAGGTATGAAACAGCGCTTGGGTATTGCCCAAGCCTTGTTAAATAGCCCCAAATTATTAATATGTGATGAACCAACTTCCGCCCTTGATCCGCTTGGAAGAAAAGAGATATTGGACATTATATTAAAGATAAAAGACTCTACGACTGTTATTTTTTCAACACATATTTTATCGGATGTTGAAGCAATCTGTGATCATGTTGTGGTGCTTGATAAAGGGAAAAATGTACTAGAAGGTTCGATAGATGAATTAAAAAATATAAAGAGGAAAAACACAATAAAAATCAGATTTAAGTCAGACAAAGAACTAAAGGCATTTAAGTCACTAGATAAATTTTCAAATACGTTAACAAATGAAAAAGGAGATACTCTATACTTAACAGACGAAGACAATCAACTAAAAGATATTGATATTTTATATGAGCTATATAAGTTAAACATATTTCCTATAGAAATAAAAATAGAAGAACCTACATTAGAAAATATTTTTATGGAGGTGACGAAAGCATGAGGATATTTTTATCTCTATTAAAGAAAGAAGCTATTGAAGGTGCAAGGACTAAAAAAATAATTTCTACCTTTATCCTGTTCTTGTTCATCGGGTTAATAAGTCCTTTGACAGCAAAATTAACTCCCATGATACTTCAATCCATAGCTACAGGAAATATAGATATTAACGTAGCACCACCATCAGAAATTGACTCTTGGACACAATTCTTTAAAAACATTAGTCAAATAGGTATGTTTGGATTATCCATTATATTAAGTACTCAAATGGCGAATGAATTCCAAAAGGGAACCTTGATTAATTTATTATCTAAGGGACTGCCAAGGTATCAAGTCGTGCTATCGAAGATTTTTTATAATTTTATTTTGTGGTTTATTGCTTACTTTTGCTCATTTATACTAACTTATTTCTATACAAAGTACTTTTTCGGGATTTCATTTCCTATTAGAAATATACTTATGGCAGCCTTGCTTCCTTTTATATTTGGATTATTTTTAATATCGTTAGAGATATTAGCTGGAGTGATTTCAGGAAATGTTATAGGTACATTAATATTAACGACTGCTGGGATTGTGATTCAACTTATATTATCTATTCGAGATGAAATTGTTAAATACATGCCTATTGCATTGATAGGAAAGCCTGTGAACCTTATAAAAGGAATAGGATATGATGACTATTATGTACCGATTATTACGGGCAGTATTTTGCTTATACTGTGTATCGTAATTTCGATTGCTGTAATAAACAAAAAGCAAATCAGTTAGGAGGTAAAATATCATGCTAAAAATTGGAGAAAATATTCTTCAGAAGCGAAAAGAAAGAGGCATAACTCAGGAAGAATTAGCAGAATTTATGATGGTAACAAAGGCTTCCGTATCAAAATGGGAGACAGGTCAAAGCTATCCAGATATTTTACTTCTACCAAAACTTGCCACTTTTTTTAATATAAGTGTGGATGAATTAATAGGATATGATCCAGATTTATCTTCAGCTCAAATACAAAAATTTTATATAGACTTAGAGAATCGTGTCCTTGATGTAGGTATGGATAGTATCGTAGAAGATATAAAAATTAAAATTAAAAAATACTATTCTTGTTTTGATCTCCTATACTATATGTCTTTGTTTATTTTGAACCATTGTGATTTAGCAACTGATGATGTAAAAAAAGAGGAATATCTAGAATACACAAATAATATACTAAGAAGAGTGTGCGAGCATTCTAAAAATCCTATATTAAAAGAACAATCATTGAGCTTGAGGGCAGCCTGTTTAATTAGTTTAGGAAAATCAGAAGAGGCATTAAATATTTTGCCATCTTCGGACATGTTATCTATATCAAAAGATTGTTTAGTGGCTTCAGCTTATTTAAAAACGAAGAAGGAAAATGAAGCAGATCATAAACTACAAATAATGATTTATAAGAACGTAATTGATTTAATCACTCTTCTTATTATGAAGAGCAGTTTGCATGATGAGGATTGGGTCGAAACCTTGGAAAGAGTGGAGGATTTAATAGAAACTTTTAATCTTACTGAAATAAATATTTCTATAGTTTTAAATTTTTATTTATCCTTGGCAACGCACTATATTGAAGATAATAATATCAAACTTGCTAGTCAATATGTAGAAAAATTACTCAACCTACTAATAGAGAGCAAGGAAAAAACGTTTAAGATAAGAGGCGATGAGTATTTTAATCAAATAGATGAATGGCTTGATGAAAATTTATTATTATCTACGAATCCAAATAGAAGTGACGATATGATTGTTCGCTTTTATATAGATGCAATAGAGAATAATGAGAGTTTTAAAGGAATTATTTTTGAAGGAAAGGTAAAGTTCTTAGTTGATAAAGTTAGAGAAATATACTCTCTATAATTAAATAATACCATTAGATAAAAGATTGTAATTTTGTTTGTCCATTCCTAAGTAATAGACTTTTACTTAAGTTTACACAACTTTAACAAACTGTCAATTTTTCATGAAAATTTAGAGTTGATCTAATATGAGGATTTTTTGGTAATATGAAGAATGGTTAAAAATATATAAATACTTGTAGTATCCTTATCATGAATATATCAAAAGTTAGGAGTTAGGAAATGAGAAATAAAAACAGGAAAAATTTAATAATAGTGACCTTAATGATTGGGTTGATATTTATAACTTCTTGTTCTAAAGAAAAAAATGTTAAAAGTGAAGAGTTTCATTTGTTTAAAGAAGAGATGTCATCAAATAAAAAAATAGGTGAGATTCAAATAAAATTTTTAAGACCATCCTTATATATTAATTTTGTTACATCTGAAAATTTTAAAATTAATGATGTAAAAAAAGTAATAGATAAATTAAAACCATTCATAAATACCAATCACATGGATGAAATTGCAAGTAAATATTGGGAAAAAGATACAAAAGTATTTACTGTATATATATCTTTTTATAATGGGAAAATAGATAAGAATGACACAAGAAAGAATCTCGTGTATAGTATATATACAGAGTATTATAAAACTCATGTTGTTGATGATAATCCTTTAAATATAGATGCTTATAGCACATGGTTTATAGAAGTTGATGGGAAAGAATATCAACTTGAGGATTACTTAGATGGAGATTATTAAAATTGGTATATTTTTATCTAAGAGTAGTAATACATTTCTTGTCTGATAAATTCGATATTACAAAGCATAAGAATTATAAGTTGTTGGACGATTATGATAAGAAGAATTTATTTGATGTGGAAGAGTTTTTGAAAAACAGAGATAAAATAAAAATAAATAGGAACAGTTTGATTACAAGATTATGAATTATCCTTAGGATAAAAATATTTTTGGTATAATATCTATATATAAACCATGGAGGTAGGCATATGAGGTCTTATGAAAGTAAGGAAGAATTAAAGAATGAGATAAAGAAAACTTTTGAAAAATATATTTCAGAGTTTGATAATATACCAGAAGAACTAAAAGATAAAAGACTAGAAGAAGTTGATAGGACACCAGCAGAAAATCTTGCCTATCAAGTAGGCTGGACGACTTTAGTATTAAAATGGGAAGAAGATGAGAAAAAAGGTATAGATGTTAAAACACCATCAGATAAATTCAAGTGGAATCAACTTGGAGAATTATATCAATGGTTTACAAATACCTATGCCCATAAATCTCTATATGAACTAAAAGAACAACTAACAGAAAATGTAAAAAAAATTTATCTTATGATAGATGAATTAACAGATGAAGAATTATTTAAACCACATATGAGAAAATGGGCAGATGAAGCAACCAAAACTGCTACTTGGGAAGTATATAAATTTATTCATGTAAATACAGTAGCGCCATTTGGAACATTTAGGACTAAGATTAGGAAATGGAAGAAATTAGTTCTATAGATAGAAAAGTATAAATAAGTTTACTTAGGAGGATTTTGTGGCAGTTGCAAATATCAAAGTTACATTAAATTGCCCAATAGAAAAAGTATGGGATAAAGTTACTGACCTTCGTGATTTTGGTTGGAGAAGTGATATCAAAGATATCAAAATTATTGATGATAAGAATTTTGTAGAGATTACAAAAGATGGGATAGAAACAAATTTTAAAGTTATAGAATGTACGAAACATCAATGCTGGTCTTTTGAAATTGAAAACGCAAATATAAAAGGAACTTGGATAGGAAAATTTTATTCGAATGGAGATAAAACAACATTAGATTTTACAGAAAATATTATTTCTAAAAAATTTATATTTAAACCTTTTGTAGGACTATATTTAAGAAACCAACAAAAACTGTATTTTAAAGATTTGAAGGAAGCACTTAATTGTGAAGAAGCAAGTCATGTTCAAGTGTTATGAAAATAATGAAATAGATAAATTGGAGTAGCCTATTCATATATTTAGATCTTTTCGAAAGGATAAAACAATGATAGAAAGTAGACCTAAGTTTGATAAAATCACATCGTTTGATGAGTTTAATAAATACTATTGGTATCGTGAAGAACTTTCACAGATATGCAAGTTATTAGGATTAGAATATAGAGGTAAAAAACAAGAACTTACTTATATTATTGAGCAGTACTTTAAGGGTGATGTGATTAAAAAGTCATCAATAAAAAACATAAAGAAACAAGTTGATTATATTACTTTAGATATGCCTTTACTTGAGTGTGGATTTTCCTTTAATTCAAAATTCAGAGAATATTTTTCTGTTGTAACAGGTGTTTTGCCTTTCAAATTTACTGCAGATATGGCAACGGCTTGGAGAAAAGTGAAAAGACAAAATGATTTGAGTTTTACTATTCAAGATATGCTCAAAGTTTATTATGGAAAATCAGATTATGCAAAGTATGATAATTTGGTTTGTCAATGGAATCAATTTTTAAAGGATTTCTGTGCAGACGAAAATAGTTGTAACTACTCTAATAAAATACAAGTAGCTGCAATTCTTTGGAAAGAAGTCAGAGATTCAAAAAACAAAAAAGTTTATTCACGAGAACTTATAAAAAAATATGAGGATAAAATAGAAGACTATCACAAGTAAACAGAAACTATTTTTTTGAATGAAAAAAATTAATACAGATAGATGTTAGGCGATAGAAATTAAAAACTCTATCGTCTTTTTTATTGCAAGAAAGGAGTTATCTATGAAAAAATTAGAACAAATAAGACAAGAGTCAAAAGAAATAAAAGATAAAATTGACGATACAGAAGAAAGATTAAGGCAACTAAAAAATCAAGAAAAGAAGATATTAAAACAAGACATAGCGAAAAGAAGAAAAGAAAGAACTCATAGACTAATAACAAGAGGAGCAATATTAGAAAGCCTTATAGAAAATGCAGAAGAACTAACAGATGAAGAAATAAAAATCCTACTAGAAGAAGCAACAAAGACAAAAGAATTTAAAGAAACACTAAGAATAATGAGAGAAAATTAGGAGAAATAAAATAATCAAATCTCCCTTAGATTTTCTAAGGGCGCAATTATACACCCTAAAGGGTGCTTGCGTCCTGCGGAGCCAAACCCTTGCAGCGACCAACAACCATTCGCTTTGGGTCTGCCCCAGCCAATTATCTCCAACGAAAATTCATTTGAGTTGCAGAGATAATTAGGCGAGGGTATTAAAAGTCAAGGGTAAATAAACTCGCTAACGCTCGCCCTTGACTTTTAAAATTTGAAATGAACAAAACAATTAAGCCGACTAACTGCCTGTACCCGTAAGGGTGGAACAACAAAAATTAATTCAGTAGTCGGATTTTTCTATTCTATCAGGGTCTGCCCCTGCCAATCATTCACCACGAGCTTACGAGTGGATTGAATGATTAGGCAAAGGGTATTTCAAAACGCTCATTCACAAAGAGGA
>NZ_AEAA01000137.1:0-1506 GCF_000179335.1 Peptoniphilus sp. oral taxon 836 str. F0141 | reverse complement strand
TTTTGTAAGTGGTTGCAGGGATAGGGGCATTATTCCTATTGTGGCAACTGGTAGAGAATATACGACAGCAAAAAGATTTGTTGGTGATGTAGACATAGATTTAATCTGCAATAATGGGAACTTAATTAGAAATTCAATGGATTCTAAAACTTTGTATGTAAATCCCATTTCTCATGAAGATTTAAAGGAAGTTTATAATTTAGATAAGGATAAGTCTTGCAATCTCCTTTTACATGTTAGTGGCAATAAGGATGTTGATGTAATTTATCAAGATGATGGTAAAAGGTTTATTGATGATGACTATATAAGTAGGTTTAGCAAAAGAACCGCTACATTCAATCAATTGATGATGTATCTTTAGATGTTTTATCTATAGTTTTTACAGGAAAAAATGAAGATTTATTTAAATTGAGAGATGTTTTTAACAGCAACATATCTGATAAATTTAATATTCATCTTATGGCTATGCAAACAAGAGCCGAATATATGCTTGAAGTTTTGCAAAAAAATGGAGATAAGTTTGAGGGGCTTAAGTTTTATTGCAAAAGTAAAAATATTGATTTAAAAGATGTTGTAGCAATTGGAGATGATTCTAACGACAAAAATATCATTAAAAATTGCGGTTTAGGAATTGCGATGATAAATGCAATACCAGATGTAAAAGATGTAGCTAAACTTATTTCCAAAAAAGACAACAATAATAACGGAGCTATAGAAATTTTAAAAGAAGTGTTGTGGTGATTATATGAATATTAATTGGTATCCAGGCCATATGAAAAAAACAATAGAGGATATTGAAAGGAAAAAACTCATAACAGATTTTTGCATAGAAATTATTGATGCAAGAATTCCTTTTTCTTCCTCTAATCCTCTATTAAATGAAGTAATAAAAGGTAAAAAGAAACTTATTATTTTTAATAAATCAGACCTTTGCGATGAAAATATGACCAGTAAGTGGATTTCTCACTATAAAAGTAAGGATATAAACGTTCTTAAATATAATGCCACAAAGCCAAATGTTAACGCAGTTATAAAAGCTTCTATGGAACTTATGGCAGAAGAAATAAAAAAATTTAAGGACAAGGGAATAAATCACGGAGCTTTAAAGGCGATGGTTGTAGGAATCCCAAATTCAGGCAAGTCAACTTTTATTAACGGCATAAGTGGGAGAAAATCTGCAAAAACAGGAAATACACCAGGCATAACAAAAACAAATCAATGGATTAGACTAAATAAAAATCTTCATCTTTTAGATACACCTGGAGTTTTATGGCATAAATTTCCGGAAAATGTTGGAATTAATTTAGCTTTTACAGGAGCCATTAAAGATGAAATTATGGACAGAGAAACTTTAGGGCTGAAATTAATTGAAAGATTAAATAGTATTGATAAAAATATTTTAAAGTCAAGATATGGTGTTGATACAGAAAAAAAGCCTATTGAAATAATGGAGGACATTGGTAAAAAAAGAGGAGCTTTACTAAGAGGCGCCTTGATAGATTATGA